>JAGWUK010000425.1 GCA_028868455.1 Burkholderiales bacterium
GCGAAAGAGACAATTCCAGTATTTCTACGTACGTGAAAATGCCGCTGAAAAAAAAGAGGGGGAAATTTTGCGGAAAGAAAATGAGATAGCTGTATGTAGCTATCTCATTTTGTGAAAAGCCTGGTCAGACGCGTGTGCAGGAACACGCCTGTTTCGCCATTGATTCAATACAATGGCGTGCAGCGGGCATCTGTTTATTTCAGTTGCGCACGCACTCGGGCGATCGCCAGTTTTACTTGTTGTGGTGCCGTGCCACCGACATGATTGCGTGCTGCAACTGAGCCTTCCAGCGTCAGCACTTCAAAAACGTCTGCTTGTATCAGGCCGGAAAATTGTTGCAGGTCTTCCAGCGACATATCGCTGAGATCACAATTTTTATCTACGCAAGTTCTGACCGCCAAGGCAACGGCTTCATGTGCGTCGCGGAAAGGCAGGCCTTTTTTGACGAGATAATCCGCCAGATCTGTCGCGGTTGCGTAGCCTTGCAATGCGGCTGCGCGCATGGCTTCCGGCTTGACGGTAATGCCACCGGCCATGTCAGCAAAAATGCGCAACGTATCAATGACGGTATCAACGGTATCAAATAGTGGTTCTTTGTCTTCTTGATTGTCTTTATTGTAGGCCAGTGGTTGGCCCTTCATCAGCGTCAGCAAGGCAATCAAATGTCCATTGACGCGTCCTGTCTTGCCGCGTGCCAATTCCGGAACATCTGGATTTTTCTTTTGCGGCATGATCGATGAGCCTGTGCAAAAGCGGTCGGCAATGTCGATAAAGCCAACGCGCGGGCTCATCCAGATAACCAGCTCTTCGGACATGCGGGAAATATGCGTCATGATCAAGGCGGCAGCTGCGCAAAATTCAATGGCGAAGTCACGATCTGATACCGCATCCAGCGAGTTGTAGCAGACTTCGTCAAATCCCAGTGTCCTGGCGACACGTTCACGGTCAATCGGAAAGGTGGTTCCAGCCAAGGCAGCGGCGCCCAAAGGCAGGCGATTGACGCGCTTGCGGCAATCCAGCATGCGTTCGGTATCGCGACCGAACATTTCAACATAAGCCAAAACATGGTGGCCGAAAGTGATCGGTTGAGCGACCTGCATGTGGGTAAAGCCAGGCAAAATCGTGTATGCATTTTTTTCAGCGAGGTCAACCAGCGCGCTACGCAAGTCACCCAGCAGGGTCACAATATTGTCGATGGCAGAGCGCAGATACAGGCGGATATCCGTTGCTACCTGATCGTTGCGCGAACGGCCAGTGTGCAGGCGTTTTCCAGCATCACCGACCAGTTCTGTGAGGCGTTTTTCAATATTCAGATGTACGTCTTCCAGATCAAGCAGCCATTCAAATTTTCCCGACCCGATTTCCGCCAGAATTTGCGTCATGCCTTTTTGAATGTCGGCGTAGTCTTGTGCGCTGATGATATTTTGCGCTGTCAGCATTTCGGCGTGCGCCAGTGAACCTTGTATATCGAATTCCGCCATACGGTTATCGAAAAAAACGGATGCCGTATATCTTTTAACGAGATCTGAAACTGGTTCGGAGAAACGAGCGGACCATGCCTCGCTTTTTTTGGAAAATTGTGATGTCATAATGGATAGATTGCCGTTGTTGCCTGCGGTTTGCGATAAATTTCTCCCCGATTATAAAACACCGTGGCGCTTTTGCCTCTGTCTGGAACCTATGCCTAACGTCAGCTCTGTCAATAATTCCGAGCCTTTGATCCCCGATTGTTGTAATGCCGGCGTAGTTTTCCGCATTCTATTGGGAAGCAATTTGGTGATTTTGCTGGGAATTTTCTCTCGCGGCGATAACTGGCTTTCCAATTGGCAGAACTTCGTTGAATCGTCGATGTTGATTGAGACGATTTGCCTGACTTCCTTGTTGTTGCTCTGTAGTTTGCGTCGCTGGGTATATCGTCATGCGCTCAGCGACTGGGCGCAGCGTTTGCTGTGTGCGGTGATTCCAGCCTTGATTGCTTCCGGTTTGTTGTTTGCGCTTGATCGGTTGGAATGGTTTTCTGAGAGTTTTCCGCGACTTAATTTTACGTACGCAGTTTTGTTGTGCATGATTTTAGGCATACTTTTTCAACAGTATTTCGAATTGCGTACCCGCGCCAATTCTCCGGCGCTGGGTGAGGCACGCTTGCAGGCGCTGCAGGCGCGAATCAGGCCACATTTTCTGTTCAATAGTTTAAATACGGCACTCTCCCTGATACGGTCAGACCCGCGTCGTGCGGAAACCGTGTTGGAGGATCTGGCAGATTTATTTCGGGTATTAATGCGCGATACGCGCAATCTCACCAGTTTGCAAGATGAAATACGCTTGTGCGAACAATATCTGGCGATAGAAAAAATCCGTCTCGGAGAGCGTTTGCAAGTTGAGTGGCATAGGGAAAATTTATACCCTGAAGATCTGGCAAAAACGGAGATTCCATCGTTGCTATTGCAGCCGCTGATAGAAAATGCGGTGCATTATGGCGTGGAGCCATCGCTTGTAACGGCGACGATCCACATTGAATTGAAGAAAAATCTGGATAAAATTGAAATTTGCGTCAGAAACCCGCATCATGCCGCTTCCAGTCTGCCGTCCGGAAATCAGATGGCACTGGAAAACATTCGTCAGCGCCTCAGCCTGCTTTACGATATTGAAGCGCAGATCAGCTACGGCATTGTTGATAGTCAGTTTAAAGTTAGCTTAACCTTTCCCGCAAGAAGATGACCATACCGCGAATTCTGATCGTTGATGATGAACTGCCTGCGCGTCAGAGACTGCGCACCCTGTTATCTGACATACAGAACGAATGTCCGAATGTGGTGGCAGGTGAGGCAAGCAATGCGGCCCTTGCTTTGGAGCAGATCGCTGAGTTGCAACCAGACATTGTTTTGCTGGATGTGCAAATGCCGGGTATGAACGGCATAGAGCTTGCCCAGCATTTGATTGCGCATCAATCCAGCCTGACTTTGCCGGCTATTATTTTTGTCACGGCCTACGACGAATTTGCCGTCAAGGCTTTTGATGTCCACGCTGTCGATTATTTGCTAAAGCCGGTGCGTGCTTCGCGCCTGGCAGAGGCGATCGCGCGTGTCACTGCGCGTGCGACCAGTGACGGCATTGTATCGTTGCCGGAGCTGAAGGAGGCTGGTTGTTCGCGACGGCGGCACTTCTCTGTATTGGAGCGTGGCCGTATTTTGCTGGTGCCAGTCGCTGATGTGGTGTTTTTGCGCGCAGAGCAAAAATATGTCACCTTGCACACGCGGCAACGAGAATATCTGATTGAAGAATCCTTGACTTCCATTGAAGCCGAGCTGAGCGAAGTGCTGGTTCGTGTTCACAGGAATGCATTGGTCGCAAAGAACGCAATCTTAGGTGTGGAGCGTGGTCTGCATGCGTCCGATCTGGATGGTGAACACGAAAAGATGACGGAATCATGGCAAGTGATTTTGGCTGATGTCCCGGAGCGTTTGCCGATTTCACGTCGCCAGTGGCCCGTGATCAAGACTTTGGTAAAAATCTAGCCTGGCGAATTGGCTAAATAATTTGACTGAAAACAGGGTTCAATTGTGTGCAGGTGAAAAACGCGGAAAATTTTAAAGACGTATTGCCGAAGCGTTTCGTG
>JAGWUK010000426.1 GCA_028868455.1 Burkholderiales bacterium
ACTCTGATATGAACTCTGCTCCCACAGCCCCTTCGGTTCTATGACCATCCTTACATTTTCGCCGACAGTTGTCGTTGTAATTGTCTGCACAGGCGAACCGAAATCGGCGACATCAAGTCTGCGACGCAACACGTCAGGCAAGCCAACCTTTAAAAAATCTACAATGATCTTTTGCCCTTGCTGCTTAACATCTACCGCTACTTGATTCAAAGGCAAATCAACTACTACACGCCCCTCACCCGAAACTCCACGCCGAAAATCAATGTCCCGAATGTTCTGTTTTTTTTGATCTGTAGCCTCTGCCTTCGCAGGCAAACCTTGCGAATTTACTGCAGTAGCCACCCCCCCAGAACCATCGATAGTGACAATCAAAACATTCCCCTCGATCGTCATTGCATAATTGAGGGACTTATTTAAATTAAATACCATACGAGCACGCCCGGTAGCCTCAACGAGATTAACGGATCTCAAATTACCGGTATTAATTTCGAATGTCGTTTTCCCAGTTTCGTTGTCAGTGTCAACAAAATCCAATGCGATTCGAGCGGGATCGGAAATTGCAAATCCTACGGGAGTTTTAATAAGTTTATTTTTTAAGCCGATGCGGACAATAACATTTGCCCCTTGTTGATTTGCAGTGATCGACTCAATGCTGTTCGACTGTGCCCACACATATTGATGCAAACCTAAAAGTAGGAACAGAGCAAATTTGACAATCATAGCGCCCCTTTTAATTGTATTTATCAACGCATTCATTTTTTACTCTCCTGCAACTCTAGCTTGACATTACGTTCGACCCATTCACCCGAGGCATCCTGTACGATTTCTTTAATTTCTATGTCACCATCGTTAATGTGTGTGATCAAACCAAAATTCTGACCTATATAATTTCCCGCTTTTGCTTGATAAACTGTCTTATCGACCTGTATCAATACTTGCCGAACATGATCTTTTTCTATCGTTCCCACCATCTTCAATGTATCCAATGGGAAAGCTTCAAGCGCTTCACGCCGCCTATCCATGTCTGGATGCAAACCATTATTGGACGCCTTAAGTCTGGCAAGTACGACTAGCAACTTGGCCGGATTAAATGGATCTACTTCGTCTTTCCCCGTGTAAGC
Organism: Burkholderiales bacterium; assembly: GCA_028868455.1. Lineage (GTDB taxonomy): Bacteria > Pseudomonadota > Gammaproteobacteria > Burkholderiales > Burkholderiaceae_D > Undibacterium. The sequence continues at coordinate 1,122 of JAGWUK010000426.1, forward strand.
AACTGGAACATAGACTTTTGGCGCAAGCGGTTTTTCAGTCACAACATGTGTTTCATTCTTGACCGACTCCATCCAGCTTTTTACTTCCGACACATCGTTGCCACCACATCCAGTCATTAGCAAAGAAATTGCTATTCCGAAAAAGATGAAATCCAATTTTTTAAAGAGACTCATTTCTTTGTCGCCTTCTTCAATTTGGCCTGCGTCAAAACTTCATCTTTATCCAGGTACCTGAATGTCTTGGCAACTACATCCAGCATCAATCCACCGTCTTTATTATTTGAAATAGCTAGATTATTTAACGTCACGATCCTCGGTAACTTTGCAATATCTGCTACAAACTCCCCCAAATCGTGATAACTACCTTGCAATTTTATATCTATAGGTAATTCCGCATAGTAATCTTTTACCACAACCGTACCGGGCTTAAATGATTCAAATTGCAGGCCACGTCCGACGCCAGCCTGGTTAATATCAGACAGCAAAGCATCCATTTCGGCCTTGCTTGGCAATTGTTTCTCCATCGTCGCGACATACTGCTGAACCAACTTTCGTTGCTCTTTCAGCAATTCCAAATTCACTGCCTGCTGATATTTTTTTCGGTACTCATCTTTTAGCCTAACTTCTTCTTGTTGCTTCTGATCAATTTCCTGAATTTGCGTATCCCAGTAAAAGAACCATCCAAGTAACAAAACAAGAACAAGTACAGCCAAGCCCGAAATCAGTCTGGGGGCCAGCGGCCACAATCCAGGATGCAATCCATTCAGATCCCGAAATTGGTCACTGAGAGATTCGCTCAACTCTTTTAAATCGATTGCCATTTCCAATCTTTCTATTCTTTATGCAGATTCATCAGCAGGTAAATTGAGGCTCCATGCCTTTACTTCTTCCCTTTGGCTGTCGATGCTGATGCCGAGTTTGCTTCATCCTTCTCGCGCGGACGCTTGATTGCAACGTCAATAGTAAAGTCAGATACCTTTTTGGCGTCTCTTCCCTGGCCGATTCCCGTTGAATGAATATCTTTCAGGTCAGGCTTGTACATCCATTCCGACTGACTGCTCAAATTTCGGATAAACTCCGCAACCCTGTCCTGAGACTGTGCATAACCGTTTAGGGTTACCCGTTGACCTTCTTGCTTTAATGCCTTCAGATATACACCTTCGGGAGTTAGCCTGACCAACTCATTCAACAAGAAAACAGGCTGATTGCGGTCACCTTGCAAATCTTCTACGGCCTGCTGCCGAGCTTTCAAAGCATCAATTTCTTGCTTCAGGTCAGCAACTTCTTTAATTTTGTCGTCAAGTTTCTTATTTTCCCGCTTTATATACTCGGTACGTTCATTCTGAACATTTAATTGCTGAGAATAGTAAGCTCCCACTAAAATTACAATCAGTGCGCCAACAATGGCCGAAAACAAAAGAAGGGAGTAAAAATCCTTCTTAAGTTGTTTACGTCGTTCTTCCCTATGTGGCAGGAGATTGATTTTAATCATTCGTCGAATCTCCGTAAGGCCAGCCCACAGGCAACCATATAGGCGGGCGCATCGGCACGTAAAGATTTTTCACTGACGCCAGACCCGAGCTCCATGCCTTTAAATGGACTGACAACAGCCGTCGAAATTTTCGTGCGTTCAGCAATAATTTCAACTAATCCCGGTATAACGGCACATCCGCCAGTCAAAAATATTTGGTCAACTCTTGTGTATGGTGTTGAAGTAAAGAAAAACTGGATAGCACGAGTCACTTCCAAAGCTGCACTTTCTAAGAAAGGCTCCAGCAGCTCCATCTCGTAACTATCTGGAAGATCTCCATTTTTTTTCTTCAGTTCGGCTTCTTCTTGCGCAAGTCCGTAATTACGAACGATATCCTGAGTCAGTTGACTACCTCCAAACTGCTGCTCACGCTCATAAATCACATCACCATTGAGTATTATGAAAATATACGTTCTCTTTGCACCGATCTGAAATACCGCGCAGATCTGGTCACGTCCCTCATTCGGCTGCTTTTCAATTAAGCGCGAAATCGCAGCGCGAGCTGCATACGACTCCACATCCATAACTTTTGCCTGCAATCCAGCTGCCTGGACGACAGCAACACGGTCTTCGATTTTTTCTTTTCTGGATGCCGCCAACATTACTTCAATATCTTCATCGGAATTCGCCGACGGACCAATAATGCAAAAATCCAGACTAACCTCATCCATAGCAAACGGGATGTACTGACTTGCTTCAGATTCGACCTGAACCTCAAGTGCCTGCTCACTTAAGCTGCCTGCAAGTATCATTTTTTTGGTAATAACGGCCGAAGCTGGCATGGCTAATGCGACGTTTTTTGCTGAAGTCCCACTTTTTTTAACGAGCCTGCGTATGGTTTCAGAGACTTGCTCAATGTTTTCAATATTGCCATCCAGCATTGCCCCCTTCGGCAAAAGCTCGGAGGCATAGCGTTCTAATTTGTAATTTTTATTGCTTCCCTCTGACAGCTCAACAAGCTTA
>JAGWUK010000427.1 GCA_028868455.1 Burkholderiales bacterium
TGATCACGCGACGCGGTTTGCAACTGGGCGTGGAAGGTCGCTATCTGGGCGAAACCTATTCCGGCGAAACCAGCGTCGAAGGCTTGCTGAATGATCGTCAGACCAATACCAATCGTTATGCGCTGACTTCGGTGCATCAGCAAAAGCTGTTGCCGCAACTGGATTTGTCGTGGAATATCAATTCAGCCTCAGACGATAATTATCCGACCGATTTTTCGAATTCGATTACCAAGACGGCACAACGCCTGTTGCTGCGTGAAGCCAATCTGATTTATTACGGTTCATTCTGGAATGTCGCCTTGCGCACAACCAATTATCAGGTCTTGCAAGATCCGATATCACCGATAGTCCGCCCCTATGATCGTTTGCCACAATTGCAATTGCATGCGGAAAAACACGATGTCATGGGACTGGACTGGTCGCTCGATACCACCCTGACACGCTTCTGGCATCCCACCATGACGCGCGGTGATCGTCTGGTGTTTAATCCACAGATTTCCTTGCCTCTGGTGCAAGCTGGTTATTTCGTTATTCCGAAAATTTCTCTGCACGCGACCAATTATCACCTGGTCAATCCGCAAGCTGGCCAGCAAAGCGATTTTCATCGTGTCGTGCCGACTTTCTCGGTCGATAGCGGACTGGTGTTTGAGCGCAAGACCAACATGTTTGGGAATGACCTGACACAAACGCTGGAGCCGCGCCTGTTTTACGTCAAGACCCCGTTTCGCGATCAGAACGATTTTCCGAATTTCGATACGGCAGTGGCGGACTTTAATTTTGCGCAGATTTTTAGTGAAAACCGTTTTACCGGAAGCGATCGCATTGGCGACGCCAACCAGATTACCGCTGCCGTGGTCTCGCGCTTTATTGAAGGCGACGGTAACGAGAGTCTGAAGCTGGCGATTGGCCAGCGTTTCTATTTCAATACCCAGCGCGTCACACTGGACGACAAGATCAATCCAAGCCGTTCCGACTTATTGCTGGCGGCGACCGGGCGGTTGTCGAAAACCCTGAGCGGTGAAATGGCGGTGCAGATCAGTCAGTCCGATCGCCAGTCGGTGCGATCCAATTACGGGATTCAATGGCAACCGGCGCCGAAAAAAGTATTGAATCTGGAATACCGTTTCCAGCGTGATACGCTGGAGCAACTCGATTTTTCTGCGCAATGGCCGATTGCGCGACGCTGGTTTGCGGTAGGCCGCAGCAATTATTCGCTGCTCGATAAAAAGCTGGTGGATGGTCTGGCCGGATTTGAATATAAAGCCGATTGCTGGGCCCTGCGCTTCGTCGCGCAGCGATTTGCGATCAATAGCGCCAGCAATTCGACCGGGTTTTCAATACAACTGGAGTTCAATGGATTGGCCAGACTGGGGTTTGGTTCGAATCCGATTGACGCGTTTAAACGGAATATTTCCGGTTATCAGCCGATTAGTGAGCGCTAATCCGGTGAAGTGACGAAAATGAACGAGGCGTTTGAACGCGATTCCGCCAGCAAGCCATGTGCGCTGCTGTTTGTGAATCGTCGCCTAACGTGTATATTGCAACTTTTGCCCGGATTTTTGACTCTATACGGGCCTGGCTAAATAAGATTATCTGATCATTATGCGACACCTATTGCACATGAAACAACGCACTTTATTTTCTGCACTGGCAGTTTCAGCAAGCTTGCTGGCGGCAACGACGGTCTGGGCGCAAGCGCCAAGCGCTGCACCAGGCGCGCCGGCAGCGACCGGCAAGTCGCAACTGATCAATCGCATTCTGGTTGTCGTCAATGATGAAGTGATTACGCGTCAGGAGCTCGATGAGCGCGTAGAAATGATAGAACGTCGCCTGAAAGCGCAAGGAACGGCCTTGCCAGATCGTGCTGATCTGGAAAAACAATTGCTGGAACGCATGATTCTGGATCGCGCCCAATTGCAGCTCGCCAAAGAAAACGGTATGCACGTCGATGATGTGATGCTGGACCGGACGATGGAGCGCATGGCAGAGCAAAACAAAATGTCTCTGCAAGTCTTCCGCAATCAGATCGAACGCGAAGGCACCTCGTATGCCAAGTTCCGTGAAGAGATTCGCGACGACATCATGATGCAACGCATACGTGAGCGCGAAGTCGACAGCAAAATACAGATTTCCGAAGCCGAAGTGGATAATTTCCTGGCAGCTGAAGCCAAGTCCAAAATTGGCAAACAAGAATTGAATCTGGCGCAAATCCTTGTGCGTATTCCTGAAAACGCCACTGCCGAGCAAATTGCCCTGCGCCGTGGCCGCGCTGAAGAAGTCTTGCAGAAATTGCACACCGGCGGCGATTTCGCCAAGCTGGCTGTTACTTATTCCGACAGTTCCGAAGCTTTAAAAGGCGGCGAACTCGGCTGGCGTGAGCAAGACCGTTTGCCAGAACTGTTTTTGAATGCGATCAGCAAACTCAAGGTTGGTGAATATTCCGACATCATCCGCAGCTCCAACGGGTTTCACATTATCAAACTGGCCGGCAAGCGCGATGCCAGCACTGCCCAGGCCGGACCGCCGCCTGTTCAGCAAACGCATGTGCGTCACATCCTCATGAAACCAAGTCAGGTGATGACCGAGGCCGAAGTCCGCGCCAAACTGCTGGAACTGAAACACAAGATTGATACCAAGGAAGCCACGTTTGACGAACTGGCCAAAACCTATTCCGCCGATGGCGCAGCGGCAAAAGGCGGCGATCTGGGCTGGATTTATCCCGGCGATACCGTACCGGAATTTGAACAGGCGATGAATAAACTGGCGATCAATGAAGTCAGCGAACCGGTTAAATCCTCGTTTGGTTACCATCTGATTCAAGTGTTGGAACGTAAATCCGAAGACGTCTCCAAGGACCGCAAGCGCATGATTGCACGCCAGGCTGTACGCGAGCAAAAAGCGGAGGTTGCCTTGCAAGACTGGTTGCGCGAATTGCGCGACCGCACCTATGTCGAATACCGCTCGGAAGATAAATAACACATCAATGACAACTCTGCCCCGTATGCCGGTGATTGCCATCACGGTCGGTGAGCCGGCCGGGATAGGGCCGGAAATCTCGCTCCGGGCAGCCTGGCAATTGCGTCATGCAGTGCGTCCCGTACTGATCGGTGACGCCGCCTATCTGGCGATGCTGGCAGCAGAAATCGATCCGGCCATCAATTGCATGGGTCTGTCGCTGCAAGCCTTGCGCAATCAGGGTTTGCCTGCCTGCGGTAGCGACCGCATCACGATCATTGATTGTCCGCTGAACGCCCATGTGCTTGCCGGGCAGCTCGATAAGCGTAATGGCCGTGCCGTCTTGCAGACGCTGGATGTCGCCATCGAAAGCGTGCAGCAGGGCTGGTGCGATGCCATTGTGACGGCGCCGCTGCAAAAAAGTACGATCAACGATGCTGGCGTCGCATTCAGTGGGCATACCGAATATCTGGCCGAGAAAACCGGCACGTCTCAGGTTGTCATGATGCTGGCCTGCGAAGCCAATGCCAGTCTGCCTCAGCCTTTGCGCGTGGCGCTGGCGACCACGCATCTGCCTCTGAAAGACGTGGCGGCAGCTATTCGCTTTGACAGCCTGTTGAAAACCGTAGAAATTATCCAAGCGGATTTGCAGGCGAAAT
>JAGWUK010000428.1 GCA_028868455.1 Burkholderiales bacterium
CTGTCCATAACAAACGCCGCTGGCGATTTCCGGCTGGGGATGCCGGATCAACACTAGTTGCAGTCTATGCACTGACGGCAGGCGCCACATTCGCCAGCAAACCGAGATAACACGCGACTTCGGTCAATTGCTGCACTGCCCCCAGGCAATCGCCGGTATAGCCGCCTATCTTGCGTACAAACAGACGTGCCAGCCACGCGGCAGACACCAGCATCAGAACAATCGCGATCAAGATGCGCTGTGCCGCGATTGGATGCCACCAGAGCAGTGCCAGCATCGGTATCAACACCGTCAGACAGGCAATACCGAATTCATCACCAGACATATGCTGTGCCAGCGGCTTTGCCTTGCCTTCGTGTTTGGCATACTGCAACAGCCAGATCAGGCTGCAAGAAAACAAGCGCGACAATGGATGCGCCAGCAACAACGCCGGAATAACTTCAGAGATCGGCAAGCTGACCAGCAACATGAATTTCAGCAATAACATCAGGCCTATCCCGATCGCACCATAGGCACCGACGCGCGAATCTTTCATGATATCCAGCACTTTATTGCTGGTCATTCCGCCGCCGAAACCGTCACAGACATCGGCAAAACCGTCTTCATGAAAAGCGCCAGTCAGCAAGATGCCCGCGATCATCGCCAGCAAGACTGAAATCGCAGGCGACCACCATTGCGATGTCAGCCAGTAAATAAACGCGCTGAACAAAGCCACAACCCAGCCCACCGCCGGAAAATACCGCGATGCCTGTTGCAGCCATGCCATGTCAAAACCCACCCACTGCGGGATAGGAATACGCGTAAAAAACTGCAGTGCGATAAAAAACAGTCGCAACTGATGCGTGGTCGAGAGCATGAATTGTTGCCAGATCTGCGTCATTTATTCCGCACTCTTTTCGCTGACCTTCGCCGTTTCAAACGTCGCCATCTGGTTCAGAAAATTCACTGCGGCCTGCACCAGCGGATACACCAGCGCAGCACCGGTGCCCTCACCCAGACGCAGATCCAATTGCAACAAGGGCCTGGCACCCAGCGCTGCCAGCATTCTGGCGTGCCCGCTTTCATCGGATTGATGCGCAAACACGCAATAATCCAGAATCTCAGGATGCATGCGCGCAGCGACCAGCAAGGCGCTGCTGACAATAAAGCCATCAATCAGCAACACCATGCGGCGCTCGGCAGCGGCCAGCATGGCGCCGACCATCATCGCTATTTCAAATCCGCCGACGCTGGCCAGCACTTGCAAAGGCGTCACCGCATCGGCGTGCAATTGCGCCGCCTGTTCAATGACCTGCTGTTTGTGGCGTACCCCCTGCACCGATAAACCGGTGCCAGCACCAACACACTCAGCAGCCGGTATGCCAGTCAGCTTATGCATCAACGCGGCAGCGGCAGTGGTGTTGCCTATGCCCATTTCGCCGAAGCCCAGCACGTTGCCGGACAAACCCGCCACCAGCGTGCGCCCGTGCTGCATCGCCGTGGCGCATTGTTCTGCCGACATGGCCGGTTCCTGCGCAAAATTGCGCGTGCCGTTGGCAATCTTAAAATTCAGCAAAGACTCGCGCACACCAAAATCATGATTTACCCCGGCATCCACGACATGCAGCGCGATCTGGTTCTGTCGTGCAAAGACATTGATCGCCGCCCCTTGCGCCAGAAAATTTTCCACCATCTGCCACGTGACATCCTGCGGAAAAGCAGAGATACCCTCGGCCACAACACCATGATCGCCAGCAAAAACAATGATCGCCGGCGCCTGCAAGACCGGCTCCGTCGTCTGTTGTATCAGACCGATCTGTTCTGCCAGACTCTCCAGACGCCCCAGACTGCCGGGCGGTTTGGTTTTGTTATTGATGCGCTCCGCCAGTTGCGCCTGCAAACTGGCATTGCGAATGGGAGAAATGGCAAACGTCGGTGCGATGTTCATAAAGTTCAGCTCAGTAGTAAAAACGATCCATCAAAATCACGATCCAGGTCGCCAGCGCGATCAGAAACGTCAGCAACACCGCAGCACTGCCAAAATCCTTCGCATTTTTTGACAGCGAATGGCGCTCCAGCGATACCCTGTCGACCACCGCCTCGATCGCCGAGTTAATCAACTCCACGACCAGGATCAGCATCAGCACGGCAATCATTACCAGCTTTTCAAACGCCGACACCGGCAACACCAGGGCAATGACCACACCCAAGATCACCAGCACCAGCTCCTGCCGGAACGCGTATTCATTTCTCCATGCAGAACGAAAACCGTCCAGTGAATAAAAAAAGGCCGCAAAGATGCGACGCAAACCACTCTTGCTTTTAAATTCGCTGACGGGTTGTTCCTGATTCGACATAGCTTTCTTCCATCCGGTTCACTGACTGCGAAAGGCAAACCTGCATGGGCTGCGCTTTCCTGTTTTGCAGCCGGATTTTACAGGACAATGCGTGCCGGAAAACCATACATAAAGCACGACCAGACATTTTTCCGCCTGTGTTACGTGCATTTTTGCCGAATTTTGCACAGCAATTTACGCCGATATCGTGACCATTTTTTCACATTATGGTATAACCTAGATATTGCAGCGCACCAAAAAGACTATGAAAAACGACACACCCGCTTCAGAAAAAACCACGATTCAAGTGATCGAACGTATGGTTTCCTTATTGGATGCACTTTCACGCTACCAAGACCCGGTCAGCCTGAAAGAACTGGCGATCGTCACCGGTCTGCATCCGTCGACAGCGCACCGCATCCTGAACGACCTCGTCACCACCCGCTTCGTCGACCGCGCCGATACCGGCGCTTACCGTTTAGGAATGCGCTTGCTGGAACTCGGCAATATCGTCAAAAGTCGCCTGAATGTTCGCGAAGCCGCATTGGAATTCATGCGCACCCTGCACCGCCAGACCAATCAAACCATTAACCTGTCCGTGCGTCAGGGCGACGAAATCGTCTATATCGACCGCGCCTTTTCAGAACGCTCCGGCATGCAAGTCGTGCGCGCCATCGGCGGCCGCGCCCCGCTGCACCTGACCTCCACCGGCAAATTGTTTTTATCGCTGGACGAACCCAAAGCCATCCGCGCCTACGCCACCCGCACCGGGCTCGCAGGCCACAATAAGAATTCGATCACCGACCTCGCGAAACTCGAAAGAGAACTCGCCGAAGTCCGCCAAAACGGCTACGCCCGCGACAACGAAGAACTGGAACTCGGCGTACGCTGCATGGCCGCCGGCATCCACGATGACAGCGGCAAAATGATCGCCGGCCTCTCCATCTCCGCCCCCGCCGACCGCCTGCAAGAAGAATGGCTGGCCAACCTGACCGACACCGCCCAACAGATTTCCGCCGAACTGGGCTATCGCCGCGAAGGGTGAATAATGGGCAATTGCGTCGCTGTGTGGATGGACGTTTCAGATCGTTGATTGCTGGCGCATGCGCTTTGCAAATTTTATTGCCTTGTGTGCGACGGTTACCAGACAGCGCGTGGGTGCCAACAAAATAGTAAACCGCGTTAGGTGCCAGCCCGTTCGTGATCACATCAATCCGTCCCGCACTCGGGCCAGCGAAAGCCGCTTCTAACCAATTTTATCCTTGGAGAGATTTTCATATTTCCCCAAAATCCA
>JAGWUK010000429.1 GCA_028868455.1 Burkholderiales bacterium
CTTTCAGAATTGCTTCTGCCTGCCGGACTTTCTGATCCGTATATTGCAAACTTGATCCAACCGGTGTTTTCAGGTTTAAGGTAATTTGTCCTTCATCGGCATCGGGAACAAACTCTGTTCCGACCAAAGGCACCAAAAACAGACTACCGACGAAAAGGCTGAACGCCAGCAATAAGGTGGTTTTCCGCTTGCGCAGCGCTAGTTCCAGCAGACGACCATAAATACGATGCAAGCGTTCAATGCCATGCTCTATGGTTTCCATCAAGCGTGCCAGCCAGGGAAAACGACCAAACCGGTTCTGGGCAGGATCACGCCAAACCGACGACAACATGGGATCTAACGTAAAACTGACGAACAAAGACACCAGCACAGCAACCGTTACCGTAATCCCGAATTGATAAAAGAACTTACCAATCATGCCGCTCATAAACGCCACCGGCACAAACACGGCCACAATGGCAAATGTCGTTGCCATCACAGCCAGCCCGATTTCGTTTGTTCCATCTTCGGCTGCCTGTTTATGTCCTTTTCCAAGACCGAGATGACGAACGATGTTTTCCCTCACGACAATTGCATCATCAATCAGCAAGCCTATGCAAAGTGACAGCGCCATCAAGGTCAGAAAATTCAAGGTAAACCCGAAGGCTTTCAATGCAATGAATGTCGCAATGACCGAGATCGGCAGGGTTAAACCTGTGATGATGGTGCTGCGCCAGGAATGCAAAAACAAGAACACGATCAATACAGTTAATCCTGCGCCTTCCAGGATGGTTTCTTTGACCCCTTCCAACGATTGCCGGACACCATCGGCATTGTTTTCACTGACGGTCATCGTCACGTCCTTGGGCAGGCTGGACTTCAAATCCTCAATCGCAGCCATGATGCCATCCCCCACCTGCACGATATTGGCATCCTGAATCTTGGTGATGGCAACGGCAATGGCGCGTTTGCCATTGACGCGGGAAATCGATAACTCCTCACGCTCGCCATCACTGATATCAGCGACCTGCTCCAGATACACGGGCGCATCGCCGCGCCGGGCGACGATGATTTTTTTGAATCCTTTGGCGTCGCTGATTTTGCCTTCTATCCTGACCAGACGATCTTGCGCGCCGCGGGTAATCAATCCGGCCGGCATGTTCTGGTTAGTCGCCTGTATGGCTGACAAAACTTCATTTACGCCGACACCGTTGGCTGACAATCGTTCCGGACTCAATTCAACCTGAATTTGCCGCACGACAGCGCCACGCACGTCAACACGCCCGACCCCCGGCACACTTTGCAAGCGCTTGGCAATAATCTGATCGGTCAATGTGGACAATTCACGCAGATTCAGCGTTGCAGAACTGATCGCCATCTGCACAACCGGACGTCCATTCCCATCATTACTGCCGCGAACAATGAATGGCTCTTTGACATCCTTGGGAAAGCCTGGCCGTATCTGCGCCACCTTATCGCGCACTTCCTGCAATACGCGATCGGCATTCACAGATAACTGAAACTCTATCCAGATGCCCGCCCTGCCCTCATATGAACTCGACAGGATACGTTTGACGCCGCTGATGGTATTGACGACATTTTCGACGGGTTTGGTAATATCGTTTTCAACTATTTCCGGGGAGGCGCCGGGGTAACGTATTTCCATCCAGACCCCGGGGGATTCGATATTCGGCATATTTTCCAGCCCAAGGCCTTTATATGAAAACAGGCCAAGTACCACCAGCGCCACCATGATCATCGTAGCAAATACCGGATTCTGAATACTGACTTTGGTCATCCACATGACTTACCCCTTGACTGCTGCAGCAGGGGTCGCTGACGCAGGTGCAAGCGTCGCAGGTAACTGCACGCGGCTTCCGGCTTTGATGACATCCAGCTTTGAGGCCACCACAAGCATACCGGCATCCAGACCTTGTACGACTTGTGCCAGACCTTCTTCTTCGTTGCGCAAACCAAGCGTAATCGGTTGCTGCCTGACGACGTTTTGTGAAATTTGAAAAACGACATCCCCATTGTTTAAGTGGTGAATCGCCGTCAAGGGAATGACCGGTGAAGCCTGCGTTTTTTGCATCATCAGATAGCCCTTGGCAAACATGCCGCCTTTTAACGCGCCATCTTGATTATTCACGCTAATGTAGATCCGCATGGAACGCGACCCAGATTCTGCCGTCGGATTAATGCGTGCGACTGTTCCTTCGAATTCACGCTGATCAAATCCATCAACATGAAAACGCACCGGCTGCCCCGCTTTCACACGCGGAATTTCACTGGAAGGAATTTGCGCTTCCAGTGTCAGTTGCGCGAGGCTGACAATCGTAAACAGCGCTGAATCCGGCGATACCTTGTCACCGGCCTGTACATTACGTTTGCTGATAATCCCATCTATCGGAGAACGAATTTGCGTGTCCGCGACGGCGATCGCGGCGATTTCACGTTGAGAAACGGCAGACTTCAGGCTGGCTTGCGCCAGCTCTACGCCGTTATGTGTGGTATCAAACGCATTCTGCGAGATATATTTTTGTTTCAGCAGCGCCGCATTCGATTGCCGGTTTTTTTCTGCCAGCGCCAACCGGGCTCTGGCTTCATCGACCGCGGCATCCTGCGTCGTCAGTCGTGCACGCAAATCTGCGGCGGCGAATTGCGCCAGCAATTGTCCCTTGGTGACGCTCATTCCTTCCTGTACCAATGTTTGCGCAACTTCTGCCGCGACTTTCGAACGTATCGTTGCCTGGCTTACCGGAACCAGGGTACCGGACAACGGTAGACGAAACGCCAGCTCCTTCGACTGCACAACGGCAACGTCGGCTGGTGCCAGCTCGTACACCACATCCTGATCATTGGGCTTGCCCTTGGTGGCTTTTGCTTCTGCTGTCGTATTTCCCGGATAAAGCGCCCACACGCCACCGCCAACACAACTGGCCAACACGGCGATGCCCAGCCAGTGCCATTGACGACGCGGTGAGCGCATTACGAATTTCTCTGTCTGCATGATTTTTATTCTGAAATAAAGTCTCTTTAGTCAACTTGGCAGACGATACCGCCAAATCAGTCGCGACTCATCAGACTGACAATTGCCGGATAAGTTCGCCAAAGAGAAATAAAGCGATCGCTTTAATTGTATTCAGAATTGGTCTGTAAAAACCGCCGGCATTTCTGACTACGTCCGGCCACAATACGTAAAGCCTGAGCAGGGCAAAAAAGTGTCATTAGGGAGTATAGGTAAAAAATGGCATTCAACCGCTTTATTTACGAGCGGTCTAAAATATACACAGAGGGAGTATATGAAAATACTGAGAGCAAAGCACAAAAATTAACGCCACCAACTTTGCACCCAAATGTGACGATTAACAACGGCGCTCTCAGCGCCTGACAAAGACAACAGATATTCGTTTTCCGCACTGGCCGACGCGCATCACCTTGTCGCTCTGCCATGGACGCATCAGGCTGAGATCAAACGCGACGCACGTAATTTCAACCAGTGATCTGCGGAAAATTTACCGGGACCAAAAGCGGCCAGTGCAATCAACAATATGCCCCAGTAAAAATGATCATTAATCGCTGCCGGACACTCGAATTCCCACAATTGCGGATATGAGACAACAGCCATGA
>JAGWUK010000430.1 GCA_028868455.1 Burkholderiales bacterium
ATGGCGGCGCTTGGCTGCTCGACGAAACTCAATGCATTGCGTCGCGCCGGATTCCGTCCCGTCTTGTTGTCCGCCTCTTTATTGATATGGCTGAGTGTCGGCGGCGCCTTGGTCAACACCATCGTATCTGTCGCAATGAAATAATGTATTTGCTGTTCTCGGTGTACTTATGAAGCAAAAAAACAAAGGCGTCAAAAGTAGATTATCATCCCTGAAAGAACAAGCATAAGCAGCAGCCCGCCAGTGACTGAATTACTCCACTGCCGCGGCTGTTGCTGGAAATTGAACGCAAAATTTACTTCCGACACCGGGCGTAGACTCAATGAGCAAATTTGCGTTGTGCCGCAATAACACATGCTTGACTATCGCCAAGCCAAGTCCCGTACCCTGCGTTTCCCTGGAACGGCTTTTATCTACGCGATAAAAACGTTCGGTTAATCTGGAGATGTGCTCGGCTTTAATTCCTATGCCGTTATCTTGAACAATGAATTTCGGTCCTTGTCCTGATGTTATCCAACGAATTTGTATTGCACCATTTTCTGGTGTGTAGCGAATCGCATTGGTGACCAAATTCGTCAATGCGCTTCGAACTTCATCAGCACTACCACGAATATCTGTGCCCTGGAAATCCAGTGATATCTGATGACGACCAGCCGATAAAGCATTTGCTTCCTGCAAAATTTGCTCCAGCAGTGCGCGCATGTTGATACGTTCCGGGCGCAGTGGATGATCGACCGACTCCAGCCTGGTTAAGGTTAACATGTCGTCCACCAGACGCTGCATGCGCTCACCCTGCTCGGTCATCAATTTCAGATGCGCGGTCCGCGTTTGCGTATCAAGATCGGGCTGCATGGCCGCTATTTCAAGAAAACCATTGATGACAGTTAATGGTGTGCGTAGTTCATGCGACGCATTGGCAATGAAATCTCTGCGCATCATGTCAATGCGCTCAGATTCGGTCACATCATGCGTGACCAGAATTTGACGGCGATTTTCAAATGGAATGATGTGAGCGATTAATTTCCTGTCGCGAAATGACAAAGTCAACGGCGTCTCATAGCGCCCCAGAATAATATAATCCATGAATTCCGGGCTACGCACCAAATTGGTTACGCGCATACCCTTATCTTGCGCCAGACTTAAACCAAGATGATGTTCGGCAGAAGGATTACACCATTCCAGGAACAACACATCATCCATAATAACGACGCCATCGGGCAACAAGGTCATCGCTTGCCTGAAGCGCGCCAGCCATTCCGTCAGTTCTGCCTGATTTTTTTCGTCGCCGCGTCGCAGCTTATACAAACGTGAAAATATGTCGGTCCAGGCACCCCAGCCATCCGGTAGTCGTGAGCTACTGGGTTATCCAGCCAATCAGCCAGTCTTTGCAGATAAAACAGCTGAATAAAAAACAGCAACAACATACCGAACAAACCTAGCAATAGACCCGGTAGTGAACCCCAAAAATAACAGGCTAACGCAGTTCCAAGCAATACGAGAGAAACCCGCACTATGGCTGATACCCAGAAAATGAGGCGTGATGACATCAATAACCCTGTTTAATTCTTATTTTGGACTTACGCAAAACTGTTCCAGCGGCATCGATTAAATGATCCATAGAGCTAATGTGCGGTAAAGGGCGCCTTGCGAAGCAGGAGCGACAGACAACGAATATTTTTTGTTGAAACCGACATATGCATTTCGGTAAGTACTTTCCCGCTTAACGACTATCAGAATATAGATTGCGTCGATTATATTTTCCGCACAGTGGCATCCTGCCCAGAACAAGCCACCGAAACAGAATCAAGACAAGCAACCTTTAATTGTGCAATATGCTCAGCGAATAAAGCCCCAAATAAGCTTATTTTTCCGACAGCATGTAACCGACGCTTCTGACTGTTTTAATCAAAGACTCTGCGCTTTTCAATACTTTGCGCAAACGCAGTACGTGAACATCCACGGTACGCTCTTCAATGACAACATGATCGCCCCAGACCTTATCGAGCAGTTGGCTGCGCGAAAATACACGTTCCGGATGTGCCATGAAAAATTTCAGCAACTTATATTCAGCGTGACCAATATCGACTTTTTGCTCATCGATCTTGACTGTACAACTGACCGGGTCCAAAACAACCGGGCCGGCAGACAATGCAGTCTGCGCATGTTCTGGACTTTTGCGACGCAAAAGTGCCTTGATCCGCGCGGTTAATTCACGCGGTGAAAACGGCTTGGTAACATAATCGTCAGCGCCATGATCAAGGCCAGCAATTTTGTCTTCTTCCATGCTTTTTGCTGTCAGCATGATGACCGGAATTTCATTGAACTGGCGATCCGAACGTATCTTTGATAACAAACGCAAACCACTCTGGTCGGGCAACATCCAGTCGAGCAAAATCAATTGAGGTGTACGACGTTGAATAAACTCCCATGCTTCGAGCGTGTTATTCACTGCGAATGTATTCCAACCCGCTGCGCGCAAAGTAAAGCTGACCAGCTCCACAATTGCAGGCTCGTCTTCGACTATCAGTATTGTTGTGTCAGCAGCCATTATCGGTAATCAGTTCTGTTGTTCCTGTATGGTCGCGACATAGTCCGAATGCCTGATATCCTTGCCTTCGACGATATAAATCGTATGTTCCGCGATATTCTTGGCATGATCGCCAATACGCTCAATAGCTTTAGCAACCCAGAGTGCGTCCAAAGAAGAAGAAATCGTGCTCGGATCTTCCATCATGAACGTAATCAGGTTGCGCATGATTGAGCGAAAATCGTTATCAACGATTGCATCCTGCGCGATCAGTTGCACGGCTTTACCGCCGTCAAGGCGAGCAAATGCGTCCAGTGATTGATGCAACATATCGGAGACGCCTTGCGCCAGAACTCTGACCGTTTCGTAGCCGCTAAACATGGCAACATTGCGCCGGCTTGCCTGTGCTTCCTTTGCGATACGGGCAATTTTGGTCGACTCGTCACCGATGCGTTCCAGATCAGTAATCACTTTTCCAGTTGCCATCACGGTGCGCAAATCATTTGCAGCTGGCTGACGTTTCACGATAAGGTGGCTGCACATGTCGTCCAGTGAGACCTCCAGGCGATTAACTTCCAGATCCGATTGAATCACGGCTTCAGCCTGATCGGCATTCCCGGTTCGGAAGCAAGACATCGCATCGTGGAAATGGCTTTCTACCAATCCGCCCATTAACAAGACCTTGGAACGTATTGTTTCCAGATCCATATCATATTGTTTTGAAGAGTGTTCGCCGGTCACGGAGTTCTCCTGAATTCTTTGTCGTAAAAGTTATTAACGCACTCTTAATTAAATTTTTCGTGAATTTACATATTTGCATAAGGCATGTCGTTATTGCTCACAACGACATGCCTTATTTTGAAACAGTAAAGTCAGAGCATGTATCAGCTCGTCAAGCTGCATTAGCCAAAACGGCCAGTAATGTAATCCTGCGTTTCTTTTTTAACAGGATTCATGAAGATGTGATCAGTTTCACCAAACTCTACCAGTTCGCCCAAGTACATATATGCGGTGTAGTCAGAGCAACGTGCCGCCTGCTGCATGTTATGCGTCACGATGGCGATGGTGTAATCTTCTTT
>JAGWUK010000431.1 GCA_028868455.1 Burkholderiales bacterium
AGCATGTTCAGAGACTTCCAAACTGTTGATCGGGCGCTACAGTTTTTTTTCATAAGTTGATCAATGTCTGTAATGCCTTGATTAAAAAGTTTTCCGATAGTTATATATTTCTTCTCTGGAGGCTTAATGTTTAATTTCTTTCTGACGTTCCTGACATGGCGATAAATGCTTCTTGCATGCATTGGGATGCCGAATTTTTCCGGGACAAGCCCGGCCTTTATCAATTTTGTGTAAATTTCAGGGCCGGTTTCTTTGCCAGTTTTTAATAAATCCTTAATGTCGCTTTCGAGTTTATTTTGCTGATCAGCCGTTAAATGGCAAATTCTCCCGGTTATTTTTTTCTCGTTATAATCATCAATTTCACAATCTTCTTCATCAAATGGGTCTTTGGTATTTTCTTTATGCAGATTGCTGGGCGCAGGCTGCGGAGCGAGTAGGTTCATCCAGTGGTTTTGCATGTTAGGTTACTCCACGCTAAGGTTTTTCTTTGCCACTTTCTCGCCGGCGGCTTTTTCTGATTCTGCCTCGGCGATCAATTGGCGTTGGATGACCGCTTGCTCTTCCGCTGACGGTATGTCGCCGGTGACAATCGGTTGGTCGTGAGTGATTTGCTTGGGTTCTTCGTTTATTTCGCCTGTTTCATGGTCAAATTGAAAACCAGGAGCATCATCGCCAACTATTTGAAAATCGCCATCGATCGCATCCAGGTGCTGATCTTTCCCGGCATCAGCCATTCCATCGATTGCGGCCGCTGTTTGGAACTCAATAGAGAGCGGCAGGTATTTCGCCAATCTGCGGATCACCGTTTTTCTTCCCATTTCAACAGGGTTGTCCCACCACGGAGAACTGGCTTTTACTTTACTCCCGGTTTTTTTGCCGTTTTCCCACTCGTCTTTCCATGCACCTTGGCTTTTGTCGCGTATTTCATTGATTTGATGCTGGCTCATAAACTCGAAACAGTGTCCACCGTCTTTGAGTTTTGCTACTGCATAGAACCCGATCACTTCACCGCGATCACACATTGCAGGCGTGTGGTTCAATTTTTCATCCAATCCATACACAAGCTCAAACTTATCGTGTTGGCAGACTTCATGCGCCGCGATGCTGACAATTTGCCCCGATCTGCGCGCCAGATCGATCAGTCCTTTATAGCCTATGATCACCTGAACAGAATTAACCCACTTTTCTTTTCCGTCAGAATCCTTTCTTTTGGTGTTGAATGGCACCAAATACGCATGACCAAGCACTGTGTTCGGCTCCAATCCCATTTGCGCGCATTGACCAATCGCCCCAATCAGGCTTGGAACATCGCATTTTGCAAGTGCTGGCGTTGTGGTTGCTGCGATCTGAGCAACTTTTAACAGGCGCTCAGCATTCAGGTGTTTCGGCAGCATCTTTGAAATTTCTGCCTGCTTTGATTTCAATAAATGAGCTATTTGATCCTTTGGTTTCAAGTCAGATAGTCTCGTCGGAACTTCTCCGCCGGTTGCCGCTGCTTTCAATGCTGCTGTGCTCATAATTTATGTCCTTATTTCAATAAAAACGGTCTTGCACCGGGTTTTGTTGTGGTGTGACACTTAATCGCTTCACTGGCTAAATCAGGGTCCTTCAAAAAACCGGATAAGCTCATAAAAGCCTCTTTCCAATCTGTTTTAATGCTTTCCTTATTGTTTTTCCAAGACACCAGCTTTTGCCCGTTGTGCATCAACAATGCTGCTTCACCCATACGCGCCTTGATGCGTGATTTAAGCGTTTCCGCGTGCGCATCATTGGCCTTTAAATCTTCATTGACGTGCGCCAGTTCGGTGCACAGTGTCAGCAACTCGGCATCCGCTTCCATGATCTGACCGGAGTCGCGCCGGTACAGCCGGTTGATGTCGTCGATAGTCACGGGATCTGGTGCTATGCGGTTTTGCACCATGTTCCAGAATTCAATCTCAGCGTTTCGGATGATGCCGATCATCTCTTCGTCACGATTCACGAAGTGAACTCGCAGGTCGTCGGCACCAATCAGCGCCGCAACGACCGTTTTACTTCTGCGCGCCACCATCTGCCCGTGGAGACATTGCGCCGTATAATAGATAGGTATCTCATCGGTTTCGGGCTCGCCCCAATCCTTCGCAGCGAACGGGTGCACGGTTTTCATCTCTCCGTTGATCAATTCACCATCAACAATCAGTTCCATATCGATCTCGGCAGCGATGAAGTCGTGATCGATGTCTTTAATCCGGTTATTTCTTCCGGTTACTTGCACCTCATGGCCACGATCTTCCAATTCATCGATCAACATTTCCATTACGACCGGTTCCCAGCGCTTTCCGCGAGCGAAAATCCGCTCTTTCTGGGGCGTTATTTCTTCGTGCCATTCGCCGATTTTTTGCTGATACAGTGCAAACCTAGACTTCCACGGCGAAACGCCAAGAATGGCCGCCACATCACTGCCGCCGATGTATGTCCGGCGGTGCATCTGCAAAACTTCTTCAATTTGTGCGCTCACAATTTCCCCTCATAATAATTTCGTTCGTGCAACCAGCCCTCATCCCATGCCCAGAACAATTCGGATTCCGTCTCACGGTCATATGGATTGCTGCTGCTTGCAAATCCTCCGCTATAAGCCGCGGCACCAAGATCGAAAGCAATATCAATTTGTGATTTTTCTGTCACGCCTGTTCTTTTAAAAACTCTGGAACATTCTTATCGTTCAAGAAACTTGCCAGTCTCCAGGCGACACAAGGCATTTGTCCCATCTTGATAAAAATCCAGAAATCGTTTCTAAATTTACTGTTCAGAATTTGCATATTTCTCTCCTTGTTCATCACAGAACTCAGGGTAAGCGCTGCACCATCTTCCAAAGAATCCATCAGGACTCATGTAAATTGTCGTAAGTGTCAGCATAACGATAAATACTAAAAATCTGGTTTCGCTCATTTTTACACCCTCGTTTTAAGTTCGTTCAGAGATTGGATCAGCATATCAAGATGTTCAATCCGGTCGAATCTGGTAGCTGTGTTTTCATCTAGGTCGAAACAGTTCATTACGCGATCCATAACATCTATTTCAAACACTCTGTTTTTGCTCAGTTCGATTTCATAGTGCGAGTCACCGTAAAGCGCGATTGATTCCTCTTCCATTTCTTCAATGGCTTTGGGAACCGCGGCAACCATGTTGCAAATGCCGCGTTTTTCTGCCAGCAGTCTCATGCTATTCACTGCTTTGTGCCAATAAAGATTGTTCATTTTTGCTCACACTCTTTAACTGGGAATCTTTCGCACAATCCAATAATTAATGCCTTGTTCTCTCTCCAGAAATCTAGTGCTCTTGATTCCATACCAGCAATCTTCTGATCATCAAAATTCTTCCACTCATCAAGAGTATGAGATTGGCAGCCTATGCGTATGTGTCCTGGTGTTATGTATGTTGTCCAGTGCGACCATGTGATTATTATCAGGTTGGCATCGCACAGGTCGGCACCGCGCAGGTCGGCATCGCGCAGGTTGGCACCGCGCAGGTTGGCACCGCGCAGGTCGTCATCGCGCAGGTCGGCACCGCACAGGTTGGCATCGCACAGGTCGGCACCGCGCAGGTCGGCATCGCGCAGGT
>JAGWUK010000432.1 GCA_028868455.1 Burkholderiales bacterium
GCAAGGATGCCAGTGGTAAGGCGTTCGTTTCTGATCGCCCCATCCCTGAATGCGCCAACCGCGCCATGCGTGTCCGTAAAGAGAATGGTTCGGAACAGCGCGTGATTCCTCCACCGCTGACTGCCGAAGAAAAGCAGAAATTGGACAAAGAAAAAGAAGAACAAAAGCAGGCAGCTATTCTGGAGGAAAAAAAGAAAAGAGAAGAGCGCTATTTGTTGGCACGGTATCATGACGAAAGCGACATTGAAACCATGCGCCAGAAATCGCTCACCGTCGCGAAAGAGAAGATTCGTGCGGGCAATGAGCAAATCAAATTGATCAATCAGCTCATGGCTGAGCTTCTGACGGAACAGCAAAAACCCAACAAAACATCGGCGGATTCACATCTGATCACAGCTCGCCTTACAGAATTAAACGCTTCTCTTAAAAAGGCAATGGCTTTAAACGCGCTCTATGAAGAAGAGCAAAAAACGATCAATAGTCAGTTCGACGAAACCATAAAACAATATCGCGCCATCATTACTGAACGACAAGCCAGCGGGCGTTAACCTGCGCAGTTAGCAAGTAAAGTCTTCCACCACACATTCCGCGTCTGCCCCGCGATGCGCAAAAATCAATTACGCCAAGACGACCGCAATTAAATGCGAATGAATCAGAAAAATTATCTACATCGGTGGTCGTAGCATCGTCGATGTACTTCGGCATGAGCTATTCAGCATCAGAAAAAAAAGACTGAGTAAGCAAGTATCAAAAACTAAATTTATTTGACATTAAAACAACATTGTGTCATTGTCCTCGTCCCTATCTACGCACGAGAACAGCGAACATGGACGACTTTCAGACAAACGGATTTGAAAAGCAAGAAATCACTGTCACTGAACCTATCGGGTTTAAATTTAAAGGTAGCGGCAGTGAATACTTTCGTATATGGATAGTCAACTTGCTGTTGTCCATTCTGACGTTAGGTATTTATTCGGCTTGGGCAAAAGTACGTCGCAATCAATATTTTTATTCGAGCACTCAATTGGCTGGCAGCAGCTTTGAATATCATGGCAATCCTATTGCTATTTTAAAAGGCCGGGTTGTCGCCTTCGTTTTCGTTTGCGCTTACCAACTAGCCTTTAAACACGCCGTATCAACAGGAATACTGATGTTACTGATACTGGGTGCGGTGATGCCGTGGCTCGTCTGGAAAAGCCTGCAATTTAAACTTTATAATTCCAGTTATCGCGGCATACGCTTTGGATTTCGTGGTACGGCAAAACAGGCTTACATTACTTATTTGCTCTGGCCTATTTTGACGATGATAACGGCCTATTTGCTCGCACCTTTTTTTCACCAGCGCATGAAAAAATTCCAGCATAACGAAAGCCGTTTTGGCACGACACATTTTTCCTTTGATGCAAAAGTCAGCCAGTTTTATCTGTCCTATTTGATCGGTTTTGCAATTATGTTGGCAGGTGTTGTCGCCATTTGCTTAACCTTCGGCGGCACAATGTTTGCAGTCATTGCAACCAGACATAACAAACACGTTGACGTTGGCCCAGAAACGATCATGCCAATATTTGGCTTTATTTTTGCTCTTTATTTGTGGTTATTTGCCGTATACCCAATTTTCCTTACACTGCTGCAAAATTTGATCTGGAATCACACAAAGCTTGGCGCGCATCAGTTTCACAGCAACTTGCATTGGGGACGCATGACCTTTATTGCATTAACGAACGTTTTGGGAATCGTTTGTACTTTAGGCTTGTTCGTTCCGTTCGCTCATATTCGCTCTCTACGCTATCGAGTAGAAAGCATGCAATTATCCGTTTGCGGCAATCTGGATAATTTCATTGCCGATACGGAAGTACAAGTTGCGGCCACTGGCGAAGGCATGGCAGATTTACTGGATTTTGATTTATCTTTATGAATGCCGTTTCAGCAAAATATTTCGACGGCAAGTCTTCTCGCCTGCATCAGGTTCGCCTGACCGTTCTGGATGGAATTGCGCATATCGATGAGATAGCCGGGTTTGACTCAGAACCCGGTATTTCACGTAGCTGCGCCATCACGCAACTGCGTGTTTCTGAACGTACCAGGCACGCCCCGCGCAAAATAACTTTTCCGGATGGCGCTTTTCTGGAAATCAATGATCAGGACGCATTCAATACTTTGCTGAAAACTACTGGGTATCAAGATTCGCTGGTCGTCCGCCTGCAGCAAAGCTGGCGCGGTGCATTGTTGGCCTTGTTGAGTACCGTTGCAATTTTGATCGTCCTCTATTTCTATGGTCTGCCGGTCGCATCGCGTTATATTGCTTATGCATTACCTGTTTCGTTCGAACGAAAAATGGGTGATGGCATGTTGGCATATCTGGATAAACACGCATTTGAAAAATCGGCATTGAGCGACGAGCGTCAGCATGCTTTGCAAGAACGCTTTCAAGCTATGCGCCCACCTTTGGATCACAGTCCTGATTACCAACTTGTATTCAGAAAAAGCAAAATCGGGCCGAATGCTTTTGCGCTACCTTCCGGCGATATCATTGTTACCGATGAAATTATTAAGTTAATGAACGATGACAATGCTGTTATGGGCATACTTGCGCATGAGCTTGGCCACCTACACAGACGCCACCTGACGCAACGAATTATTCAAAGCTCAGCCATTGCGGCAGTAGTAACGCTGGTATTTGGCGATGTGTCTGCAGTCATTGCAAATATTCCGACGCTGTTGCTGGATCTCAAATATTCCAGAGATGCAGAAACCGAGGCAGACGACTATGCGTTGGCAATGCTTGATCAAAATGGCATATCGCCTGACCATCTGGCGATCGCCTTTGAAAAACTCGACAAACTGGCGCCTGGCGTATCAAGCTATCTATCCAGTCATCCTGATAGTAAAGATCGTGCCAAGCGTATGCGTACGTTCAGGCCTTCGTTAAGTGAAGACTAAACTATCACTCAAACATTAATCACGCCGATCACGGTCGCGGTCATGATCGCGACCATGGCCGTGGCTGTTACCACGGTCACCTTTATGATCATTACGCTCATCACCTCGGCGCCCATGCTCGTCACGCTCTCCTCGCAGCTCATCGTGCATGCGACGCTCCCTGATTTGCGGTGCATATACCTCGTTATACCAGCGGTCCTGGACGAAATAGACTTCACGATCACAAGCATGGTATTGATTGCAATATCTTCTCCAATTTTTTGCATGTCCAGGTGGTACGCGCAAATAGAGAGGCTGTTGAACAAATCGCACCTGTGGTTGCTGTACGATGATCGGACGTGAATAAATGAGCTGCGGTCTTTGGACATCACCTAATTCCAGTTGTCCATAAAATCCTGGCTCACCAATTGTGACCGATAACCCGACATCAGCAGCAAAAACCGGCAATGTCGCGACTAAGATCGCGAGCAAACATAACTTTTTCTTCACAATACATCTCCTTACGGAATGGAATAAGCCGACCGAATTTCGCTACAACTCAGGCAACAATGTAGAGACACCGGGAACGCTAACAAAACACAGGCTCTGTTTCTAACAATACTCCAAATACTGACTGCACGTCGTTCTGAATGCATTTTGCGAGCTTTCGAATGTCTTC
>JAGWUK010000433.1 GCA_028868455.1 Burkholderiales bacterium
TGATCGCGTTTATTTTTTCACGCCCTCGTTCTTCATTGCTTCCAGATTCGCGAATCCGATGGCATTGACTGCCGCCTTGATGCTGGCCATATCGACGTTTTGGCCACGGCACTCGACGAGAAAACGACCTGCGACTAACACGCTATATTCGCCGCTGCCAGAATCTTTTTGAAACCGTTCATGCATAGGACGGCCATCTGCTTTGCCCATTTTTTCGTAACCGTTATCGCTTTCTTTTTCCTGTTCCATCAGCCCCCAGGCAAACATTGCACCAAACATTTTGCTGCCGCCGGTATCGGTCAATGTCAGTGTCATATGGCGATTGCTGTCATCGCTGTATTGCGCTTCTGCCTTGGAAATTTTAAATCCACCCATCGCTGATTTTTCCCCTTGAAAACTGGTGCGCTTCAGCCCAGCCAGCGTTTCCGGCAATAAGGATTTCAGTTTATCTTTGTCAACGACTTCGGCCTGATTATCGCCACCCAGTGCGGCCCCAATTGCTTCGGTTGCAGCATTCACTTGGCCTTGAGTATCACCAGACTGTTTTGCAGCTTCCATTTTTTTACCGGCAGCTTCCATATTTTTACCAATTTTTGCCAGTTCACCCAAGGCGCCGTCCGTTTCAACTGAGCGAGAACCCATATGCATGCCCAGCCCGCGATAGGCCGACATGCCCCCCAGCGAGCCGACGAGTGCCATGACCAGAAACATCAGAACGATAGAGCAAATCACTGTGACAGCGGTGTACCCTGCCGCCTTTTCCTTGGGCGTTTTCATTAATACAGGCATGCCCAGATACAAAACATAAATGCTGTACAAACCGGCGAGCACTCCTAACATACCTAGCGAAGGCAATAGATTCAAAATGCCAGCAATCCAGGCGGGCGTGAAAGAATAGGCGGTCAGTCTTAACGCCTGCATCGCATTTTTTTCGCTACCGAAATTCGGCGCCAGTGCATTGATGATCAATGAAATCAGATAAATGCTGAGTAAGCCCATGCCAAAGCTCAGTATCATCGTGATGAGTCCGGTAAAAAACGGGATGCGGACATTCCCCATGAACGGAACACTCATGCCAACGACGCTCATTCCTATAAAGCTGGCAACTACAGGAATTACCGAGAGTGGCACCACATACGATTTATAGAGTTCTGGTGCTGTCGTCACCTCATCGGCAATTATCGGCCATTCTGCTTTAGGGTTAAGCGTGATATTGGTTGCACGTTGAATCAGATTCATGATTTCGTTCCTTGATTAAAAGGCTGCACATAGACAATCAAACTTGCTGGACTGCGTAAAGCCGTCTCTGGCGTGCTACGACAACAGGTCGGCCGATTTGCGCGACCATTAGCGTAGTACCGAAGCGAAGCAATTTTTCGTCTATCCAGATTTGGCTCGGTATTGCAAAAAAATTATGGTACTGATGTTTAAAAGGACAAGCAAATCTTTTCGGATTTTTTAAGCAAGGATTTTTGGCACGAGCACGCCATACCAGCGCGTCACATGCTGGTGAAAGTCGTGGGGAGGAGAGAAAGACGTTCTGGCTGTATGCCGCAAATCATCATGCCAACACGAGCGCTGGTGAGCAAGGTGGCAACTGGCTGGAAATACCCATTTCTCACAAATGTATTGATTGAGCAAGAAACCGATAACGGTGCCATGATTATTTTGCCACCGCTGCGCACGGATAAGGGCCACACTATCCAGCAAAGGCAGGCATCGCAGCCGATGCCTGAGAAGTTGAAAACGGAGCTATACGTCGTAACGTGCGAGACTGCGTTCTACATGCGATGCCAGCATGTCGGGTGAACTGATTGTCATACCCAACTCATTCAACAGTCCATCCTGCAACCCATACACCCAGCCATGGACAGTCAGCGCCTGCCCGCGTTCCCAGGCGTCTTGAACGATGGTGGTCTGACACAGATTGACAACCTGTTCAATGACGTTTAATTCGCACAGACGTTCGCTGCGTTGTTTAATGCCCAATGTTTCGCCGAGATAGCGCTCGTGCTTTTGATGCACGTCTTGCACATGGCGCAGCCAGTTATCGGCCAGTCCGACACGGCGTTTTGTCATTGCTGCGTGAACACCAGAGCAGCCATAGTGACCGCAGATAATCACATGCTTGACGCGTAATACGTCAATTGCAAATTGCAATACCGACAAACAATTCAGGTCTGTATGTATCACGACATTCGCAATATTGCGGTGTACAAATAATTCACCGGGAAGCATACCCAGCAATTCATTTGCCGGAACGCGGCTGTCAGAACAGCCTATCCATAAGTATTCGGGACTTTGTTGCGCAGCCAGCTTTTTAAAAAAATCAGCGTCTTTTGCGCGGATCGCTTCTGCCCATTTTCGATTGTTTTCAAATAACTGCGCTGGGGTCAATTCTGTCGTAGAGGTAGCGGTCATCATCAGGCCCGGTAGTTGAAACAGGCGTGATTCTAACCGCTACGGGCAATTTACGCTCAGGCAACGCATACTCTGATTTGCGAAATAGAGTGCAAAGAACTATCAATTCCTTGCATTCAGAAATCAAAGATTTCTACTTTACCAGCAAAGTCGAAGCAGGCCGGCGAGTCGATTCACCGGAAACTGGATCTTTCTTCAGCTTCGGATAGCATTGCTTTTTTCAGACCCTGATCAACTGGCTTTTCACCCAGCCATATGCGCAAAAGTGCGTTGTAAAAACTGATATCAGGGTATGGGTCGCCCATTTTCTTTCCGTTCAGAGCCACAACCGTACCTACGCCTGGTATCCAGTCGTTGGTCATGACATCGCCTTTTTTAAGCTCAGGAACGGAAGCAAATAGTTCGCCAAAACGCAGGAACTGCGACGTCAGCTTGGCTTTTTCAGCGCGCTCTGTATTTTGATGAATCCCTGCCATAAATCCACGACCGAACTCTTCATTGCTGACATCACGCAGCATGACGATCGTCACGCGTCGCGCACCACTGGCGGCCAGAACTTCCGGCACGGTCGTCTTTTTGTCTTTTAGGTATAAAGCGGCTACATAGACTTTGAAAATTGCCTTGTATCGAATCCCCGCGCCATTCAGCTTGAGATCCATGTTACCAACATGGGCTGTCTCATCGACCTTGACACCGGCAATCTCAACTGCCATTGCGCTGCCAGTCAATCCGGCAAGTAACACAAGACCGCCCAGCCATCGTTTGTAATGACGCATAGTTGTTTGTCTCCACCAATTATTTTTATATGATTTTAGTCACCTGTCCGGTCAATTATTGATTAATTTCACGATAGTCAATATTTGCAACGGCGGCAATTTGCCAGCATACCGGAATTTTCTGACACAGGATGTCGGTTTTTCCGAAATTCATCCGGCCTTGTTTACACACTGTCCGACACCTACAGCAAATTCTAAAACAAGATCAAAAATCCCCTTGAACCAACGCAAATCCCCCATCAAATCTTATTCATGTTCGGTTTTTCAATGCTTAAAAACGACGGGATTTTCACTCGCCGCCATTGCTTTTCCATGTGGATGGTTATCGGCATGCGATAACGAAGATTTTTCTGAATTGACAGGATTCATTATCGATACGATATTTAAGAAATAC
>JAGWUK010000434.1 GCA_028868455.1 Burkholderiales bacterium
GCCAATCCCGGTGCACACGGATTATCGGAGATACTCTACGCCTTCACTTCTGCAACCAATAACAACGGTAGCGCCTTTGCCGGTTTGTCAGCCAATACGCCGTTCTACAACATCATGTTAGGGATCGCGATGTGGTTCGGACGTTTCTGGATCATCGTTCCTATATTGGCCGTTGCAGGATCACTGGCACGCAAAAAACGCCTGACGGCGACGAACGGTACGCTGCCAACGCATGGCCCACTATTTATCAGCTTACTGTTGGGAACTATCGTCATCGTGGGCGCGTTGACCTATATCCCGGCACTTGCTTTAGGTCCAGTCATTGAGCATCTATTCATGATTGTTCAATAAAAGGAAGACAAAAATGACTCACAAAATCGAACAATCTTTACTAAATACGCACATATTAAAACCGGCTATCATCGATGCCTTCCGCAAACTGACACCGCAAACACAGATAAAAAACCCTGTGATGTTTGTGGTGTACGTCGGCAGCATCCTGACGACTGCTTTGACGATCCAGGCCTACGCCGGTCACGCTGAAGCACCTGCCGGTTTCATTCTGGCGGTAGCCCTATGGTTATGGTTCACAGTGTTGTTTGCCAATTTTGCCGAGGCGTTGGCAGAAGGACGCAGCAAAGCGCAGGCCGACTCGTTACGCAACGCAAAGCAAGACGTCAGGGCGAAAAAATTACAAGGTGCCAGCTTTGATGCAACCCGCGTCCTGGTCAATGGATCCTCCTTGCGTAAAGGCGACTACGTACTGGTCGAAGCAAATGACACGATCCCGGCC
Organism: Burkholderiales bacterium; assembly: GCA_028868455.1. Taxonomy (GTDB): domain Bacteria; phylum Pseudomonadota; class Gammaproteobacteria; order Burkholderiales; family Burkholderiaceae_D; genus Undibacterium. Next base: position 794 of record JAGWUK010000434.1, read on the forward strand.
GACGGTGAAGTTGTCGAAGGTGTTGCCTCAGTCGACGAATCGGCCATCACTGGCGAATCGGCACCGGTCATCCGCGAATCCGGTGGCGACTTTAACGCAGTCACTGGCGGTACGCGTGTACTTTCCGACTGGATTATCGTCAAGGTCAGCGTCAATCCCGGTGAAGCTTTTCTGGATCGCATGATCGCTATGGTGGAAGGCGCCAAGCGTCAAAAAACGCCGAACGAAATTGCGCTGACGATTTTGCTGGTTGCGCTGACGATCGTATTCCTGCTGGCAACAGTCACCTTGCTGCCGTTTTCGCAGTTCAGCGTCGAGGCAGCCGGTACAGGACAAACCGTCAGCATCACTGTTCTGGTGGCCTTGCTGGTTTGCCTGATCCCTACCACCATTGGCGGATTGTTGTCCGCAATCGGTGTAGCAGGCATGAGTCGCATGATGCAGGCAAACGTGATAGCCACATCCGGCCGCGCAGTCGAAGCGGCTGGCGACGTTGATGTGCTGCTACTCGATAAAACCGGCACCATCACTTTAGGGAACCGTCAGGCTTCGTCGTTTTATCCTGCGCCTGGCGTCACCGAAGTACAACTTGCTGACGCCGCACAATTGTCTTCGCTGGCGGATGAAACACCGGAAGGCCGCAGTATCGTTATCCTTGCCAAGAATAAATTTAATTTACGTGAACGAGATATTCACGCGCTCGGTGCCGAATTCATTCCCTTCACGGCCCAAACCCGCATGAGCGGTGTCGATCTGACGCACGACGGTGTGCTTCGCAAAATCCGCAAAGGATCGGTCGATGCAATGCGCAAGGCATTTTCCGACACTGGACTGAATTTTCCACAGGCAGTACTGGATATTGTTGATCAAGTTTCGCGTCATGGCAGTACGCCTTTAGTCGTCACTGATGATCAGCGCGTGTTAGGCGTCATAGAACTGAAGGACATCGTCAAAGGCGGCATCAAAGAACGTTTTGCAGAACTGCGCAAAATGGGCATTAAGACGGTGATGATCACTGGAGATAATCGCCTGACAGCCGCCGCGATCGCAGCTGAAGCTGGGGTGGATGACTTCCTCGCCGAAGCAACGCCGGAAGACAAGCTGAAACTGATCCGTTCGCATCAGGCCGAAGGAAAACTCGTTGCCATGACGGGTGACGGCACCAATGATGCGCCCGCGCTGGCGCAAGCCGACGTCGCGGTGGCCATGAACAGCGGCACGCAAGCGGCGAAAGAAGCCGGCAATATGGTCGATCTGGATTCCAATCCGACCAAGCTGATAGAGATCGTCGAGATCGGCAAGCAAATGCTGATGACGCGCGGATCGCTGACGACGTTCAGCATCGCCAATGATGTTGCTAAATACTTTGCAATTATTCCTGCCGCATTTGCCACGACCTATCCGCAACTGAATGCACTGAACATGATGCATCTGACCAGCCCTTCCAGCGCAATCATGTCGGCAGTCATTTTCAACGCACTGATCATTGTGTTTCTGATTCCGCTCGCGCTGAAAGGCGTCAAATATCGGCCACTTGGTGCAGACATTCTGCTTCGTCGCAACATGCTGATTTATGGCTTGGGCGGCCTGATTGTCCCTTTTATCGGCATCAAACTGATAGACATCATTCTGAGCATGCTCGGCATGGTTTAAATAGGAAAAATCACCATGAAAACCTTACGTCCTTTAATAGCCTCCTTCGTTTTACTGACCATCATCACCGGCGTACTCTACCCCTTGTCCGTGAGCGGCATAGGCAAGCTCCTCTTCGTCGACAAAGTCAAAGGCAGTCTGATTATCAAAGACAACAAAATACTTGGGTCCAGGTTGATCGGTCAAAATTTTACCGATCCAAAGTATTTCTGGGGCAGACCATCGGCCACCAGCACTTATGCATATAACGGGACGTCGTCTGGCGGCAGCAATCTGGGGCCAACCAATCCTGCCCTGAAAGTAGCGGTAGGCGAGCGCATCAAAGCGCTGCGCGATGCAGACCCTGGCAATTCGGCCCCAGTTCCGGTTGAACTGGTGACAGCGTCCGCCAGTGGACTCGATCCGCACATCAGTCCCGCTGCCGCCAATTTCCAGTTGCAACGCGTTGCAAGGTTACGTGGTCTGAGTGTCAAACAGCTACGCGCCCTGCTCGCGCAATATACGGAAGCGCCGCAATTCGGTATCCTTGGTGAAGCCCGCATCAACGTTTTGGAATTGAATCTGGCTCTTGATCAACTGAAATAGACTATGAGCACCTCCCGCCCCGACCCGGACGTCTTGCTGGATAAAATTCAGCGCGATGAAGCAAAACAGCAGCGCGGTCATCTGAAATTATTCTTCGGCGCCTGTGCCGGTGTCGGTAAAACCTATGCGATGCTGAACGCCGCGCATGTGCAACGTCAGAAAGGTATTGATGTTCTGGTCGGCATCGTGGAAACCCACGGTCGCCAGGACACCATACAACTGACCAGCGATCTGGAAATTCTACCGCCGCTGCAAATCAACTACAAAGACCGTGTCTTGTCGGAATTTGATCTGGATGCTGCACTCGAGCGCAAGCCTGCGCTGATACTGGTCGATGAGCTTGCGCATTCCAACGTTGCCGGTTCACGCCATGCCAAACGCTGGCAAGACGTAGAGGAGTTGCTGGCCGCTGGTATCGATGTTTACACAACGCTCAATGTGCAACATCTGGAAAGCTTGAATGATGTCGTTGGGCAAATCACTGGCATTCGTGTCTGGGAAACTATCCCCGACAAAGTATTTGATATGGCTGACGAAATCACGCTGGTTG
>JAGWUK010000435.1 GCA_028868455.1 Burkholderiales bacterium
ATCCAGCACGACGCTTATGAAGTCTTGACGAATATGATTGCGCCGGCATCGTTGCACGGCGTGCATGTGTTTTTCCCCGATCCGTGGCACAAGGCGCGCCATAACAAGCGCCGCCTGATTCAGGGGCCGCTGGTCGCTTTGCTGGCGTCGCGGCTGGCTCCTGGCGGTTATTTGCATTGCGCGACCGACTGGGAAGAGTATGCAGTACAAATGCTGGAAGTATTGAGCGCTGAACCGACTTTGAAAAACACGGCGGACGGCTACGCACCGCGTCCTGAATACCGTCCGGTGACCAAGTTCGAAAACCGCGGCCTGCGCCTTGGTCACGGTGTTTGGGATCTGGTGTTTGAAAAAATCTGATTCTGCACTGATACGATAACAAGCCGGCGTCGATCCTGACGCCGGTTTTTTTATGCAGCGTTCATTCGATAATGACTTTGTCTTTCGATAAGGCTGAATGGCTGCGCCGGGATTTCAAGAGCGGGAAAAATAATTCTACCGGCCACTCTTCTTTGCCGTAGGTGATGTCGTCCTGCAGGCCGACTTGCGCAGGAAACTGTCTGGTTATCAATGCGGTGCCGAACAGCACATCCCATAAAAACAGGAAATTTCCATAATTGCCTTTGTAATGTCCGATGCCATCGTCCATGGTGATGGCGTGGTGCGCATAGTGCGTAGCTGGTGTGGAGATGGTGCGCTCGACGATCCACATCAGCTGTTTAATCACAGGAATTTTGTACAGCGGTTTATCCCAGGCTACCGAACTGTGTGCGCCAATAATCACGGCAAGTTTTAACACGACATAGACGACATATGTATCGCCGAAGCCAAGATAAATCAGGATAGATGCAATCCATAAGCCGGGCATTGCGGCATAGTAAAAAAAGTTATTTCTGTACACCACCCGCACACTCATATAGCCAGCAGAATGGTGTGCGCGATGGAAGGGCCACATAAAGGCCGTATGCGAGAGACGATGCCACCAATACTGAGTGAAGTCGTCGGCGATCAGCAAAATGCCGAACATGGCCCAGGCTGGCAAGTAAGCCAGGCTGTTCTGGTACTGCGGAAAATAATGAAAACCGATATAACTGGTCAGAAAAACGATGCCAGGCTGAATTAAGACCAGCAACAAGAGCAGCATGCTGGCGTCGATTTTCCAGTCGTCTTTGGATGTTTTCAGTTGGCGGAATTGTCCGGTAATAATTTCGAGCAGGGCAAATCCCAGATAAATTGCCGTGATCAGGATAAATTGCTTGGGGTTCATTTTTGTCTCCTTCAGGTTTTCAGCAAACTTTTTCTGCAGGCTTATGGCTCCTGGATGTCGGAATCCGATCATCCTTGCTGCTTTCGTCGCCATGTCTTGCAGGAACGGTATTGCAGTTCCTATTTGTAATATTGAATGTAGACATGTTGATGTCTGTGGCGCTCTTGTGTCGCCTGGCAAGATTCTTCTCTTGAATTGCTTTGTCGTCCAATGCATTATTTGTTGACTGGTAATGAGTTGTACTCATGAATGAATATTTCACAACATCAAACAGAAGAGGTGATCATGGACTTGCGCAAGCTCAGACATATGTTGGTGTTGTCGGAAGAGCTCAATTTCGCCAGAGCGGCGCAACGTGTCAATCTGACGCAATCGGCGCTGAGTCGCAGCATACAAAGTCTGGAAGATGAACTGGGGGGCAAATTATTCGACCGTAATTTGCATGGCGTCGTACTGACATCCGTTGGTCAGCAAGTGGCCAGGCGCGCAAGAGAGTTATTGCTGCATGCGAGCAATTTGCGGCACGAGGTTGAGCAGATGCAAAGGCATGAGCTGGGAGATATCCGGCTGGGGGTTGGGCCGATTCCGGCAGCGACCTTTTTACCTGTCGCAATGGCTGAACTGATGGCGTCCTATCCGCAATTGAAAACCGAAGTCCAGATCAATAACCGCGACAATTTATTGACCTTGCTGCTTAACGAGCAGATCGAATTTTTCATCGCCGATACACATAATTATGTGATCGATAAACGCATTTTCATTGAGCCAATTGCGCGTCAATACGGTGGGATATTTTGTCGCCCCGACCATCCTTTGAACAAGAAAATAATCCAACACCAATCCGAAGTGCTGGCTTATCCGCTGGCGGCGGTACATTTGCCCGATGCAGTAAAAAAAGAACTCAGTGATTACTTTGGTCTGCCAGACGGGCAGGAATTTTCCATCAGCCTCACTTGCGATAATCCTGGCATGCTGCATTATGTTTGTCAGCACAGTGACGGCATATTACTGACGACATTCGGCGTAATCGGGGCAGAACTGAGTAGCGGCAGTCTGGTTGAACTATCGTTGCCAGAACAGCCGCAAGTGTACGCGGACATGGGCGTCGTCAGGCTATCCGGACGCTCGCTCTCGCCGTCTGCCAATTGGTTGATTCAGCGCATACGCCATCACGTAAGCGCGAGTCTCACCGGGACTGAAAACAAGTCCTGATTTGTCCCATGCCGTCGAAATGCACATTGACAGCCTGTCCCAGGGCGACATCCGGACTGCCTGCATACGAGCCGGTAATGATCACTTGTCCGGCGCTTAGTCCTATGCCGCGCTGCCGCAGAAATTCGGCCAGCCAGTGCAAAGGCGCGCGCGGATTGCCCGCCGGATGCAGACCCGGCAATACGCGCTCTTCTCCTTCGCTGTTAATCGTGATTGTCATTGCAGCGGCATCTGTGCTACCGACAGGCAGCGTGGCGCCGAGGACTAAGCCCTGATTAAATAATCCATCGGCCAGATGCTCGTAAAAGCTGGCAGCATCACTGGCATCGGGGACGTCGTAACGCGAGGCAATCAGTTCCAGCGCCAGCCGGGTTTCACCAACGGCGCCATCAATATCCGCATCGCGATAAGGCAGGCTGCGCGACGGCAAATCCGTGCCGAGTACATAAGCCAGTTCAGGTTCTATACGCGCTTTGCCGGACAACGGATGTACTTGGCAAACCGTCGCTTCACGGAAAATGGTGCTGGCATAAATAGGTGCCAGCACATATTTGTCTGCGGCAGGCATCGCGCATTTCCAGCCTGCGATGGCGTCACCCAGCTGCGCGCTGACCAGCTGCTGAATCCGCCATGCGCTGTCGAAATCCTGCGGGCGACAAGATGCCGGCAGACGTGATCCGCAGCGGTTTTGGCGTCGTCTGGCAAGTAACTCGGCAGCGGCTTGTTCGCAGGCCGTATCGCTAAGGCTGGTCAACGTCGTAACGGGAGAAAAGGGCAAGGTCATGTCGGATCGCTTTTAAGATACGTGAGTGGCCGTATCATAAGCGATCCTTTCGTCCTGTCGCTGCCATAAGGAAGCCAGCACATTTCGTTGATAGTTGTTGCACAACGAAGCGTGAAGGGTGACGCGATCTCAATCCTTATTCGGCACGAAAATGCGCAGGCGATGGCCGTCCGGATCACCAGCAACAAAGGTGTAACCAAAATCCATTTCCACCGGTTCCTGCAAGATGCTGACTTTTTGCTCTCGCAATTCGTTGTAGCGCTGATCTACCTGTTGCCTGCTTTCCAGCGCTAACCCGAATTCGCCACCATAAGTAT
>JAGWUK010000436.1 GCA_028868455.1 Burkholderiales bacterium
TTGCCGCCTTGTTCAACCGCCATATCGACGATGACCGAACCTGGCTTCATGGCTTTGACCGTTTCTTCGGAAATCAGTACCGGTGCCTTGCGACCCGGAATCAGCGCCGTCGTGATGATGATATCGGCTTGCTTTGCGCGTTCATGCACCAGCGCGGCCTGACGTTGCATCCATGCTGCTGGCATAGGGCGCGCATAACCACCGACACCTTTGGCAATTTCGCGTTCTTCGTCGGTTTCGTATGGAACGTCGATAAATTTGGCGCCCAGCGATTCAACTTGCTCTTTGACCGGAGGACGGACATCCGAGGCTTCAATAACCGCGCCCAAGCGCTTGGCGGTAGCGATCGCCTGCAATCCGGCGACGCCAACCCCCATGATCAGCACGCGTGCCGCTTTGACGGTGCCAGCGGCAGTCATCAGCATAGGCATGAAGCGTTGATAGGTATTTGCCGCCAGCATCACCGCCTTATACCCGGCGATATTGGCTTGCGAAGAAAGCACGTCAAGCGACTGCGCACGGGTAATGCGCGGTGCCGCTTCGAGTGCAAATGCAGAAATACCGTGTGCCGCCATCGCAGCAATATTATCGGTATCAAATGGATTCAGCATGCCAACCAGCACTGTGCCGGACTTGATCAAAGCCCGTTCGTCAGCATCTGGTGCACGCACTTTCAGTACCAGTTCGGCACCGAAGGCATCAGCAGCCGTGGCGATTTGCGCCCCGGCTGCCTGGTAGGCCTCATCCGTAATACTGGAGGCAATACCTGCCCCAGACTGAACGATGACCTGGTGTTTGGCAGCGACATATTTCTTGATGGTTTCTGGGGTTGCCGCTACGCGCGTCTCCCCCGGCCGTGTCTCGGCGGGAATGCCGATTCTCATAGATTTGCTCCCTGTTTAATGTGAATAACGTGTTTAAATTCTTTTTAGGCAGCGAGATAGGATCTCTGGCGTCCTGTACGGTCTTAATGATCCAACGAAATCAATTCTTACCTGAATCTTACATTTAGTATTCGACAACGATATTACACGTAAAATGTTTTTTAGCACAACCGTTCGTTTTTTATCATTTTAAATACATGTCGCCCCGATTTTTATTAAGTGACAAGCGGCTTCTTTGCAATAGCGAAGAAAAAAACGCTTATTGAACAAGAACTTAGCTGACAATAGCAAATTTGCGCCAGTTTGGTGCAAATATATCTGCTGAAAAAACAGCATAAAACGCGCACATAGACAAAATACGCATTAGCTAATTCACTTTCAGATTTGCTGGTTTGCCACACAAATTTTGATGGCAAAGTAAAATACCGGTCTTATTGAGGGCGAGTCCAGTCGATTTGCACGACATTGCCTCCATCGGCGATCCACGCTCATGGAGATGTGCACGAAGTCCATTCAGCGCAGCGTCTTGCTGCCGTTCTGACATCCGCCCTGTCTTTGAAAGAAACCATGTCATCCATCTGGAAACCCTCTGTCACTGTTGCCGCCATCATTGAACGCGACCATCATTTTTTAATGATTGAAGAAGAAACTGCCGATGGCATACGCATCAACCAGCCAGCTGGCCATCTGGATCCCGACGAATCGCTGGTGCAGGCTGTCATCCGCGAAACGCTGGAAGAAACCGCGCACGATTTCACGCCGACGGCATTGATCGGTACGTATCTGTCGCGCTTTATTTCCCCGCTCAATGGCGAAGCGGTCACCTACCTGCGTTTTGCTTTCACGGGCCAGCTTGGGCAACAACACCAGCGTCCGCTCGACACCGGCATTTTGCGCACGCTCTGGATGAGTCACGCTGAATTGCTGGCTTCGCAGGAAAGGCATCGCAGTCCTTTAGTGCTGCAATGCGTAAATGATTACCTTGCGGGACAACGTGCATCACTGGATTTGGTACGTACACATCCTTCTGCGCTGGCTGTTTCCGGCAACATTAAGAATAAATAATATGGCTAAAAAACGTGTAGTTATCGGCATGTCCGGTGGCGTTGATTCTTCCGTCTCGGCATGGCTGCTCAAGGAGCAAGGTTATGAAGTCATCGGCCTGTTCATGAAGAACTGGGAAGACGACGATGATTCAGAATATTGCTCAACGCGGGAAGACTGGATCGATGCGGTCAGTGTGGCCGACGTGGTCGGCGTTGATATTGAGGCAGTTAATTTCGCCAGCGAATACAAGGATCGCGTGTTTGCCGAATTTCTGCGCGAATACCAGGCTGGTCGAACACCAAACCCCGACGTGCTATGCAATGCAGAAATCAAATTCAAAGCCTTCCTTGATCATGCGATGAAACTCGGTGCCGACTATATCGCAACCGGCCACTATGCACGTGTACGCGAAGTCAACGGCGAATTTCAGTTGCTCAAAGCGCTTGATGCCAGCAAAGATCAGAGTTATTTTTTGCACAGGCTGAATCAGAAGCAACTGGCAAACACCTTGTTCCCGCTTGGAGAAATCCACAAAACAGAAGTGCGCAAAATCGCTGAACAATTGCAATTGCCCAATGCGAAGAAGAAAGATTCGACCGGTATCTGTTTTATCGGCGAGCGCCCTTTCCGCGAATTTTTAAATCGCTATCTGTCGTATCAGCCAGGGGATATCAAAACCCCTGAAGGCGAAGTCATCGGCAAACATGTCGGTCTGAGTTTTTATACGCTGGGCCAGCGCAAAGGCATAGGCATAGGTGGCATCAAATCGCATCAGCAAGCCGATGGCAGCAGCGACGCCTGGTACGTGGCGCGCAAGGATGTTGAGGCGAATACGCTGTACGTGGTGCAAGGTCACGATCATCCGTGGTTGCTTTCGTCGACGCTGGAAGCGGCACAAGTCAGCTGGATTGCCGGTTATGCCCCGGCGACTGCATCGCTGGCCGCCAAAACCCGCTATCGCCAGCCGGATGTTGCCTGCCATTTCAATGGCGACATGCAGCAATTTCAGCTCAGCTTCGACCAGGCACAATGGGCTGTGACGCCCGGCCAATCTGCGGTGTTATACGACGGCGATGTTTGTCTCGGCGGTGGCATCATCAATTCGGCCACGCGCTGAACCTTGATTCGCGCTTACGCCAAATAACGCCAGCTACGTTATGACGCCGCGCTTTTCGATGGCGCGGCCTTCGTCATCATGCCTCGCAGGAAAATGTTTGCGTAAGCCTATCCCTTACGCAAGGCGCACCTATTACGCGCCGCCTGCCGCAGACTCTGGTGGCGGCCGATTTGTGGAAAGCAAGCCACACATTCCGCACTTCCCTGGGTACCAACAGGCAACTGATTTTGCTTAAAAACATCTCTGTTTTTTTGCTGTATGGGCGTCTTGCAAAACTTGCCCTGCCGCACGATAACGCCTGCCTGGGATTACCGTCGCGACAAGAATAGACGTCGGATCAAGAACCTGTTTTACGTCGCCAAATCATTCATACTGGGATAGAGTATATTTTTTCATCGCATACAAAATGAGCGTTACAGGCCATTTTTTTAGCATACTCCCACTTATTTATAGTTTGATACGTCGGTGCAATGGCTTTGACTCTGCATTACGCTGCAACGCTTTTGCAAAGCGCCGTCGCGGATGGTCAAA
>JAGWUK010000437.1 GCA_028868455.1 Burkholderiales bacterium
GAACTATTTTCTGCTGCGAAATCGGAATTTAAAAACATGGAGTTTTTTTATTTCCATAACTGCGTCTATGACTACTTATGGAAAAACAATCGCCGTCGTCACGCTGAAAAATTTCCGACCTGGGATGTATTGCGCAAATATACGCCGGATACCAAGGTCATCTTTGTCGGCGATGCCACCATGAGCCCTTATGAAATCCTGCAACCCGGCGGTTCCGTTGAATACAACAATGAAGAAGCTGGCGCGACCTGGTTGCAACGTTTCACGTCAAGCTTTCCAAAATATATCTGGCTCAACCCGGAACCAGAAGGCTTATGGCAATACCGTCAATCCATATCGGTCATCCGGCAAGTCATGAGCAATCGCATGTTTCCAGTGACGATAGAGGGACTGGAGCGCGGCATGCGCTTGCTGAGCAAATAAGCAGCATTTCTATTGTTTGGGAAAACCGCAACATTGTGTATGACGTTGGTCTGGCAGCGATGGCAACAGGACGAGGGTTCCGATGCCATCGCGTCGTCAAGCCGGTTGGCATCCATCGCGATGGAGCGAAATGTCTTCATCGAGGATCAGCTTCCCAGTTGCAGGAATTTTTGTATGGTCTGCAAAACCAGTTTGCGTGATAGCGGCTTGGTCAGAAAACCGTCGCAATGGACTTTTTCCGCCTGCGCGACCTTGTAGTTAAAACCTTGATCGACCAGGAAAATCACCGAGGTTTTACAGTTGGCATTCTGCTTTTTCAACTCACCACACAAACGATATGGGTCAATATCCGGCGTGGATGTATTAATCATCGTCAAGGCATGGCGATTATTGCGGTCCAGCACCAATGCGCTGCGCTCGTCGCACGCCAAGGTCACCGAAATACTGTAACGATCCATGATCATCGCGACATATTCACGAAACCGGTTATCCTTGTCGACGATCAGAATCCCGCCTTTGGCGACTGGAACCTGCCGCATTTTCTGGTACACAGAAGGATCGGTCAGATCCAGATCGAGGCGCTTGCTGCGACGTCGCTCCGGAACGGAAATTTCGCTGAAAGCACTCAGCGTCGTCAACAGCAACTGCCGACGATCAATCATGTCGTCCAGAATATCGAAAATCTGCCGCCAGCGAATTGGGCGCGTCATTACCCGATAAGGCAAGGTAATATCTGTTTTGCCGATCAGCAACACAGGTTGCGCGTCGCCGGGATGAATGTCCGACAGCGCGGCCAGCGCTTTCAGATCCTCGGCATTGACGATATATATATCAGGGTCCTGCAGACTCCCTTGTTTCAGGCATGTATAGCGATAGCCCTTTTCCCGCGCTACAGCGAGTACGGTAAAAAAGGTATCTTCCTCTTTTGCGGAAAATCCAAGCAGTCGGATCGCGATCGTTGGAGTTTTTTGTGACATCGTTTATCCATCTACCCATTGCAGCTACAATAGCTGCCAAAACGAGTGCAAGAATACATCTAAATTTGTCCGATCAGACTAAAAATTTGCAAAACAACACTCCGAATTTAATCAAAACAACAGATTCTCATTTGCATGGCCACTAAAAAAAATACCTCACCATCTGACTATAGCGAATCATCCATCCGCGTGCTGAAAGGCCTGGAGCCGGTCAAACAAAGACCGGGTATGTACACCCGCACTGAAAACCCGCTGCATATCATTCAGGAAGTCATCGACAATGCCTCCGACGAGGCGCTGGGCGGCCACTGCAAAAATATTCTGGTCACCTTGAATACCGATGGCAGCATCAGCGTGGAAGACGACGGGCGCGGGATTCCGGTTGGGTTGCATCCTGAAGAAGGTGTGCCGACGGTCGAAATCGTGTTTACGCGTTTGCACGCTGGCGGCAAGTTCGATAAAGGGTCGGGCGGTGCCTATGCATTTTCCGGCGGCTTGCACGGCGTCGGCGTTTCGGTCACCAATGCCTTGTCCAGGCGACTGGAAATTACGGTATGGCGCGAAGCTGGCCTGCATCAACTGACCTTTGCCAACGGCGATGTGATCGAACCGTTGCGCAGTCAGCCGATTCCGCGCGGCGACAAAAAGAATGGCACACGGGTATCTATCTGGCCAGATGCCAAATATTTTGATTCGCCCAATATTCCACAAGCAGAGTTGCAAAGACTGCTGCGCTCCAAAGCGGTATTGCTGCCCGGTGTCAAAGTCACGCTGAGCAATGCGAAAACCGGTGAATCGCAAACCTGGCAGTACGAGCAAGGCTTGCGCGGCTATCTGACCGAAGCACTGGCCCAATCCTCGCACGGCGAACCTTTGATTCCCTTATTTGAAGGCGAACAATTCGCCAGCTCCGACAACGATGGATTTGCCGAAGGCGAAGGCGCTTCCTGGGTTGTCGCGTGGACGGAAGAAGGCAACGTAGTGCGTGAATCGTATGTCAACCTGATTCCGACGCCAGCAGGCGGCACGCATGAATCCGGTCTGCGCGAAGGTTTGTTCGGTGCGGTCAAGAGCTTTGCCGAAATGCACTCGCTGTTGCCCAAAGGCGTCAAGCTGCTACCAGAAGACGTCTTTGCACGCGTGTCTTTTGTCTTGTCTGCCAAGGTGCTCGACCCACAATTCCAGGGGCAGATCAAAGAGCGCCTGAATTCGCGCGACGCCGTGCGTCTGGTCTCGTCATTTACCAAACCGCCATTGGAATTGTGGCTCAACTCGCATGTCGAGTACGGCAAAAAACTGGCGGAACTGGTTATCAAACAAGCGCAATCGCGTCTGCGTTCAGCACAAAAAGTCGAAAAGAAAAAATCCTCCGGCGTTGCCGTGCTGCCGGGCAAACTCACCGATTGCGAATCGAGCGACATCACCCGCAATGAAATTTTTCTGGTGGAGGGCGACTCAGCCGGTGGTTCGGCAAAGATGGGACGCGACAAAGAATTCCAGGCCATTCTGCCCCTGCGCGGCAAAGTATTGAATTCATGGGAATCCGAACGCGACCGCTTGTTCGCCAATAACGAAATTCACGATATCGCGGTCGCCGTCGGCGTCGATCCGCATGGCGTTAACGACAATCCGGATTTATCCAATCTGCGTTACGGCAAAATCTGCATTTTGTCGGATGCGGACGTGGATGGTTCACACATCCAGGTGTTGTTGCTGACTTTGTTCTTCAAACACTTTCCGCAACTGATTGCACGCGGTCATATCTGCGTGGCGCGGCCGCCTTTGTTCCGTGTTGACGCACCGGCACGTGGCAAAAAACTGGCGCAAAAAATCTATGCGCTGGACGAAGGCGAGCTGATCGCCATCGAAGACAAATTACGCAAGGATGGCGTCAAAGACGGTGCATGGAGCATTTCCCGCTTTAAAGGTCTGGGCGAAATGAACGCCGAACAATTATGGGAAACCACCATGAATCCAGACACGCGCCGCCTGTTGCCAGTGTCGCTGGGCGAATTCGATCAGGCGTTTTCTGAAGGCCGTTTCAATATGCTGATGGGCAAAGGCGAGGCTGCGGCGCGTCGCGCATGGATAGAAGAACACGGCAATGCGGTGGAAGCCGATATTTGATTACCCTGCAGCACAGGGCATATGAATAACAGCATACTC
>JAGWUK010000438.1 GCA_028868455.1 Burkholderiales bacterium
ATGCCGAACGCGAGAAGGATTTTCCCTGGTTCATTAAATAGAAATGTCAGCGTCAGACGCGCAATGCATCCAGTAAATCTGTCTCAAACTGAATCTGGCTGCGTGATCCCTGTAATGCGGCACCATCGACAATAAAGACGTCCTCAACACGCTCGCCCAGCGTCATGATTTTTGCTGTGTGCAAGTTGATTTTGTATTTTGTCAGTACATTGGCAACCGCATAGAGCAAGCCATTGCGATCATTCGCAGAAATCGACAGCAAATAATATTGCCCGCGGTCATCGGGCCGCAAATCCACCGTCGGAACGATAGGGAATGTGCGTGATAGTCGCGAAAGCCGGCCGCGATTCGGTGGAGAAAGCGGAATTTGGCGCAACAGTATGTCTGCCAGCTCATGCTCAATCAGATTGATGATGTCGCGATAATTATTGGCAAACGCCGGTTCGATCACAAGAAAGGTATCCAGTGCATAACCATTTTTTGTGGTGTGAATTTTGGCGTCAAGAATGCCGAAATTTTTGCTGTCGAAATAATTACAAATGCGCGCAAACAGATCAGGCTGATCTTTAACATAGACCGTTATTTGCAGGCCTTCGCCTATCGGTGATAGGCGACATTTAACGACGGGCACCTGACTGTCAATGCGATCATGCAATGCCCGCGTTTGCCAGGCGATGTCCGAGGCGTCGTGCCGCAGAAAATAGGCGACATCGAGTTGTTGCCAGAGTTTTTCGTGCGCATCCTGAGGAAGACCGTAAAGACGCAATGCTTTTAGTGCATCGTTTTGACGATTCTTCAGTTCACTATCCTTGGAAGGTGCTTCGCCACCGAGGACGCGCAAAGTCATGCGATACAGGTCTTCCAGCAGCTTGCCTTTCCATGCATTCCAGACCTTGGGACTGGTGCCGCGAATATCGGAAACCGTCAACAGGTACAAGGCGGTCAGATGGCGTTCGTCTTTGACGAGATTGGCGAAATGCTGAACTACATCCGGATCGGACAAGTCCTGCTTTTGCGCGACTTGCGACATGGTCAGGTGATTTTGCACCAGAAATACGATCAATTCAGAATTGGCGCGTGACAGTCCGTGGTCATGGCAGAATTTTTTTGCATCTGTCATGCCGAGCACAGAGTGATCACCACCACGACCTTTGGCAATGTCGTGAAACAGTGCGGCGATATACAGCACCCAGGGCTGATTGAAATTGGCCATCAGCTGACTGCAGAACGGATATTCATGCGCATGTTCCGGCATGGTGAAGCGGCGCAAATTGCGCACGACCATCAGAATATGCTGGTCGACCGTGTAGGCATGGAACAGGTCGTGCTGCATTTGCCCGATAATGCGGCGAAAATTCGGCAGGTAGCGGCCGAGTATGCTCATCTGATTCATGCGACGCAGCGCATGGGTAATGCCTTGCGGTGATTGCAGAATTTGCAGAAACAGTGAGCGGTTGAAAATATCATGTCTGAATTCCGCGTCCATCAACAGTCGCGCATGCCACAGCGCACGCAAAGTACGCGCCGTCATGCCTTTGAGCTCACTGTGTCTGGCCATGACCAGGAATACTTCCAGTAGGGTCGATGGTGACGATTCAAATGTGTCGTCGCGGGCAATATCGATGAAGCCATTCACTTCATTGAAATGTTCGTTCAGTGGACGCGGCACCGATGGCTGCGGAAACAGATTGGCTTCGATATTTTGCAGCAAAATAATATTGAGCTGCGTGACCGCCTTGGCCGCCCAGTAATAGCGTTGCATCAAATATTCACTGGCGCGGCGCGATTCGGTAGTTTTAAATCCGAAGGTTTCAGCAATGGGCGTTTGTACGTCAAAGATTAAACGGTCTTCGCGCCGTCCTGCATGCATGTGAAGGCGTATGCGTATATCCTTGAAGGCGCGCTCATTGCGCTTAAGTTGCCGTGCTTCGGTGTCAGTAATGAGGCCGCGTTCAGCGAGTTCTTTCCATGAATTGCCAAGATTGGCTGCTTTTGCCACCCACAGAATGACTTGCAGATCGCGCAGCCCGCCAGGGCTTTCTTTGCAGTTCGGTTCCAGGCTGTAGGCTGTGTCTTCGTATTTAATGTGACGCTGCTGCAGCTCCAGCAATTTTTCCTGGAAAAATTTTTGCGGATTCATGGCCTCCGCATAGCGTTGCTGCATTTCTTTAAATAGCTTGCGGCTGCCTGTAATCCAGCGCGCCTCTAACAAACTGGTTTGTACAGTTATGTCCGCTGCCGATTCCTGCATGCACTCATCAACGGTACGGATGCTGTGGCCGATATCAAGTCCAATGTCCCAAAATAGCTGCACCAGATTTTCGAGTTTTTCTTTGAGTACGGTATCCGGCTGTTCGTGCAATAAGATTAAAACATCGACATCCGAATAGGGAAATAATTCACCGCGACCATAGCCGCCAACGGCCACCAGGCTCGCTTCTTTGGGAAAATTGAAATGCTTCCAGATATTGCTCAGTACATGATCGACGTTGCGACACAAATCATGTAAAAGCTGTTCGGCTTTGTGATTGACCTTGAAAGAATTAAAGACCGCCAGTTGTGCGGTCTTTAATTCCTCTTTGAACGAGAGTGCGGGCGCCAGCATTATGCAGGAGTTTGCGTTGCCAGTTGAATGAAGTCCGGAATCGGTGGGTAGCCAGCAGACAGGGTTAAAACTTCATAGCCAGTTTCCGTGACCAGCACAGTATGTTCCCACTGCGCGGATAAGCTGCGATCCTTGGTTTTAATGGTCCAGCCGTCACCCATTTCGCGGATTTCGCGGCGACCAGCATTGATCATGGGTTCGACAGTGAAAATCATGCCAGCCTCCAGTTTTTCCAATGTGCCGGGGCGGCCATAATGCAAGACTTGCGGCGACTCGTGGAAAACTTTGCCGATGCCATGTCCGCAAAATTCGCGAACGACACTATAGCCAGCCTTTTCGGCATGCTGCTGAATGACGTGTCCAATATCTCCCAGGTAAGCACCTGGTTTGATCTTGGAAATGCCGAGCCACATACATTCGTAAGTGATTTCGTTGAGTCTCTTGGCCAGGATGGATGTTTCTCCAACCATGAACATACGACTGGTGTCGCCATGATAACCATCTTTGATGACTGTGATATCCAGATTTACCACGTCCCCGTTTTTCAAAACTTTATCACCAGGGATGCCGTGACAAATGACGTCATTGACCGAAGTGCAGATGGCCTTAGGATACGGCGTGTAGCCAGGTGGACAGTAATTCAGCGGAGCCGGGATGGTTCCCTGAACGTTGCTCATGTATTCATGGCATAAACGATCCAGTTCACCCGTGGTTACGCCGACTTTAACGAACGGAGTAATGTAGTCCAAAACTTCGGAGGCCAGTTTGCCCGCGATGCGCATACCGGCGATATCTTCCGGTGTTTTTAATATAATTGATTCCATGCTTTTTCTTGGTATAAATCCGGCAAACTTCTGTCGAATCATCATGATGGGTATTGTTGAGCATGAATTATAGTCCAGGTAGGCTATTGTCGCTCACGTCCGATAGCAATGCTTACTTGAGGAAATGGATGAATT
>JAGWUK010000439.1 GCA_028868455.1 Burkholderiales bacterium
CAGTGTCGTAATCCCACTCACCAATTGTGCCTTTCAAGCCAACCAGGGCGCGTGCCACTGTCGTTTCCAGATCGCTGGTACGTGGACGGGAAGGATCCAGCCCACGTGGACGAGCGCGCGCATCGGTGAATGGATTGTCCGGATGTCCGATAGGTAACAATAATTGATCTGGGCCTGTGGCGGTGTTGTTGACCCGTGCATGTACCAGATCGAAACCTGTACCAGTCAGACCAGACGGTGTCGTCATGGTCTTGGCTTTGGAATTGAACAAGCCTAATTCAGCATAAGCCTGGGTATTTTCATTGATCGCCAAAGTACCACGTGTGTACAGGTTCAGATTTTGTGTTTCTGGCTGGATCGTTGCAAATTGCACCGGATCCCACAAGCAACCGCCGCCTTTGTTGTTTTGAGAAGAGCCACCCAGTGGATCCATGTTGATTGGATCACAAGTACCTTTCAGATTCTGGATGCCACGACCAGCAATGATGCCACCGGCTGCATTGACCGGACGTACTGTACCGAGGAAGCTGCTGCCGCCTAAATTACCGGCTGTTGTCTGACCACCGCGCTGATCACGACCACCCCACGGGCGGGCATCCGCTTGACCAATGTAGGAACCACGGTCGCTTTGACGGATTTTTTCTTGTTTTCTGGCGTCGATGTTAACAAAGACGTTGTATTTGTCAGATTGCAGATCGCCGAAACCAAAGGAAGCGGATGCGCTGGATGTTGTGCCATCGCCACGTGACGATTGACCAACACTGGCAGCAATCGACTTCCCTACGTAGCTCTTACGCAGGATGATGTTAACCACGCCGGCAATCGCGTCGGAACCGTAAATCGCAGAAGCGCCGTCTTTAACGATCTCAATACGGTCAACGGCGTCCATAGGAATGGAGTTCAAGTCAACGAAGCTGCGTTGTCCGTCATCACCGAAGCCGTAAGGAGCTGTACGGCGACCGTTAATCAGCACCAGCGTGGAGCTGACGCTCAGACCGCGCAGAGAAACGCCCGATGCACTACCGGCAAAGCCGTTGGTAAACGAACCACTGATACTACCGTTATTGTCGGCAGAGATGCTGCGTACGACGTCAGCAATTGATGTCTTGCCGGTTTCTTCAATTTCTTTACGGTTCATCACCTGGATCGATGCCACGCCTTCAGCATCAGTCCGTTTAATGCTGGAACCGGTGATTTCAATTTTCTGCACGGCTTCTTGTGCAAATACTGGGTTGGCCAGAATGCCCATGCCCACCAGTACACCGCTGGAACAAATCATTCTTACTGATTTGGCTATTGCTTTTTCTCGTATCACAGTCGCGCTCCTTTAATTGTTCACTTTTATTAAGTTCGGCAAGTTCTTGCCTGCTATCAGAGTTTCACTAACTAGAATTTTTTCAGATGAAAATAAATTTTCTCATTAAAACTAAATCTGAAAATTCTTTATCTTTTTTTGAGGTGAGCCGTATGAAATCATTTAGCACATTACTGTGTCAATCTTGTCTTGAGGAAATTCCCATAAATACAACAAAATATTTTCTCACTCTTATAACCCAGCATGCCGACCTCCTTTGTTTCAGAATTTAGGGAAAAGTTTCAAATTATTTCCATTTTTTTACAATGTGAAATAATTTCTGAAAAAGCATGATTCTTGCAAAATAATATTTTTCCTTTAGGTCAAAAAATGCACCGAACTAGGTATTTTTGAATCCCTGGAACTTTACAAAACAAACAATGTCGTTGCTAACGATGCATTAAATATTGCTATGCGTCATCGAAAAATGAGGAAACAGACCACTCAACCGCATGCATCCGCGTACAAAAAATAGACAATTTTAAAAATTTGACAATGAAACAAGACGTCCCAAAGAAAGGTGATCAGACACCTGGAACGATGCGCGCCAGAATCAGCGAGCATGCTTTTGCGTCGACATAGTTGGCATACTCTCAGTTGCCAGAGAAGTCCGGCAAAGCGGCAATGAAAATGTGCGCAGGAGAAGGAATGTGCGGGCGGTAACATCAACGCACGAGAACACACGATGGACGAAAAAAAACCCGCTTCTAAGCGGGTTTTTACATGAAGCAGGTCAGCTTATTTCGCTGAAGCCTCCGCAGAAGCAGCAGCGGCTGGCTTGACTTCCGGTTCCTTGAACTTGGCGCCACCGGCATTGGCCATGTGGACAACAGCACGGGCAACTTCCACATCGTCCAAATCAGGATTACCACCTTTGGCAGGCATGGCGCGTAAACCACCTAATGCATGCGCCAACAATGTGTCATAGCCCTGTGCAATACGTGGCCCCCAGGCAGCAGCATCGCCAAATTTAGGAGAACCAGCAGCGCCAGAATCGTGACATGCCGAGCAAACCATTTTGTAGACGGCTTCGCCAGACTGCAATTGTTTTGGGCCACTGGCGTCTTTAAACGTAAAACCCTCGTCAGCTACCGGTGCGATACGTGACGCAATGGCTTCCGGTGTCAATGCAGCTGACCCGGCACCGACTTTTTTGTCATTCGATACAAATTGCACCAGCAAAACAATGGCAATAATGGGGACAAGAAATCCGGCGAGAACCGCAACGATGAGTTGCTTCGGGGTCTTGATCGCTGATTCGTGTTCGTCGTGCGCGTCGCTCATGGTTTCCTCGTGGCAGATGTGTATGGAATACCGGGCAGATGCCGCCCATCCGGGTCAGGGCAAAGCCCAAAGCTTGGAATTATAGAGTGAAAGAGGGTTGTTTGGAATGAAAAGCACATCGCCAAAGTGAAGAATCAGCCAATTTCTGACGGCGAAGCGACAAAATCCTCATGGACAGACAAGAAGCAACGCACAAATTAGGTTAGAATGTGGCGCTTACAGCATCCTCTCACGCGCCAGTAGCTCAGTTGGATAGAGTACAGCCCTCCGAAGGCTGGGGTCGCACGTTCGATTCGTGTCTGGCGCACCATTTACATTGACCGTTTTTTCTCCCCAATTTTTTGTTGATTCTTGCGCGCCTGCTGGCTGCCTCGGTAATTTTGCGTGCGCCCGCTTAAAAGAACTTCGGCTACACTCGCTACATTGCTGACCATTGGATTTCTCCCCATGACGCTTCGCGGACTCCCCCGCCGTATCGCATTCGCGTTGAACAGCGCCGGGTCGTTTTCCGACGCGACAACCGACGCAAGGCTGACACCAGACGAAATCCGCCAGCCAATATCCCGCCATATCAGCAATGCCAAACTACTGCGCGCGTTTGCCGGAGAGTTCAATTGATGCGGACAGACCAGATTGATGCATGCGCGATCACCGAGGCGTTTAAGAAAAAAGGAAACAAACATGTGGTCTGACATCAAGAAAATCGGCGGCGCGTTTTTAATCGCCTTTTGCGGATCGCAACTCGGGCGCCAGATATCTGGCGACGGCAGTTTTTTAATGGTCGGATTTGCGCTAGGCCTGATCTGGCTGGCGCAATCGCCGATCGCTGTTTTACGCCAGCGCGTCAGCGAACTGGAACGCCAGTTTCAAGCGCTGAACGAAAGCCATACACCGCCGGACGACGATGCAGCGCGCAACT
>JAGWUK010000440.1 GCA_028868455.1 Burkholderiales bacterium
GCATCGCGCTTAGAGTGGCAGGCTGTTAAGCAAAGCCACAGGATCAGGGGAAAAAACGAAATTTTCATGCGCATAAAAAACTTTAATCTGTTCATCTCGAAGGATCGGTAGACACCGAGCGTATTTCTCCGGCTTGCCAACGACGCAGGGAAAATAGAATAAGTTCATCGTCTGCTATCGCCAGACTATCCGCCTCGACAAAACAGGTATTTAAAAATCGCATTTGCTGCGCGTGACTTTGTTCTATTCCAAAATTTGGATCGAGTTGGCGCAGTTGACTCGCCGCGATTGGAAGCTTGGCCGCAGTTAACATAACATTTACTGCGTCATCGCTAAGTTCCAAGGGAATTTCACATTCCCCCACTTCCTGAGGCGCGTCGACGAGGTTGCAGATCTGTCCCTCGTGGTCGACCACCCACCATGCTTGTAGGTGTGCATAAAAGCTGTAACGCTGACTTGGCGTCAATGATAGGAAGGCTCTGGCAAAGTTTATCAAGAATTTCAAGCTCTTTTATATCGCCAGGAACTTCGAGCAATATTGGCGAAAGCTCAATAGCCGCCTCAGCAAAACAGGCCTCAAACAAAAGCAGTTTTGGAGCTGTCGTAAATTCGCTCCAAATCATCGCCTTTAGTCCTGGAATTTGCGTCTGATCAATTAGTGCGTAAAGCTTATAGGGACTTCCGTTTTTATTAGCAATCCGCAGATTTTCGACAATCAAAGGTAAATGCGCGACAAATGTATAGTTCATTTTTCCCTCACGATAACGCCGCAAGCGGGCTTGCAGACATCATGGCCTTTTTCAGGCATTCGACACAAATACTCCTCGGCATCTGCGGCAACGGATACTCCAGGCGATCCGCTTCCAGAAAGCTTTTCTTGCCCGCATGGATCGTGATCTTGCCCGGGCATTGCACGGTGATGTTGCCGCCTTCTATCGTGATGTTGGCGCCATCAGCGGTGCTTAGACTGATGCTTTTGGCAGCGGCCCAGTCTATGTGCGCGTGGCTGCTGAGGATGTCGATGTGGTCTCTGGCCTGGATGCGGATGTCGTCGCTTTGTGCCTGGATGTCGATGTTGTCTTTGCCAGCAATCCATTGCATGCCGAGCTGGTTTTCTCCGGGCTTGACGGCACCACCCAGCATGCCGATCGCCTGGCCTGTATGCAGCCGGGTCTGGTTGCCGGTGATGAACTGGCTGTCCTGGCCGCTCAGAAAGTGATTGGTTTCGCCGTTGGCGAACTGGAGGTTTTGTCCGGCAACGATGCCCATGCCTGCCTGGGCGGCGATGGCGATGATGGGGTCGGTGCTGTGGGGGATTTTGTCTTTGCCTGTTTCTGTATTTTTGTCGCTGGCGGTGGCCTGTGCGTCTCCCAGTTCTGTTTCTGTGACCGTGCCGGAGACGGCGGTGTGCAGGGCTTTGACGGGGGCTTGTGGTTTGCGGGTCTTTTCTGCGCCAAGCTGGCTGATGCCGCTTTTGGTGCTGCCTATGTGGCTGGCATATGCGACGGTCTGATGGACTTTGGCGATGTCGCTGAAGCTTTTGCTCAGCTGGACGGCTTGTTTCATGAGCGCCATGCCGGCGACGTTGTCGCCCGCCGGTGTGCGATGTGCTGCGGTATGTTCGATGCCGTAACTGCTGATCAGGTGACCGGCTCCGGCACGCATGGCGCCGTAGGCATCGGTGCGTAGTTCTGCGCCTTGTCCCCGAAAGCTGCCACGGTAGTTGTCGGCGGTGTGGATCAGGTGTCCGAGGTTGAGTGCTGTGGCAGCCTGGGTGCTTTTGAGCTGGATGCGGCCTTGCCGGTCGGTGTCGTCGAAGTTCAATTGGTTGTAGCCGTTGCCGCCGTATTCTTTGCTGCGGATGCCCCATTGGGCACTGGGGTTACGGTGGCCTTCGCTATCTGCCGAGGCACCGTGCCAGACGGGGGCATGTCCCATGACCAGGTTGCCTTGTGCACTGGCCTGATGGTCGGTAGCTGCCTGATAGACACGCAGGTTGGCTGTCTGGCTGTGCTCTCCGGCAGGGCTCGGAACAATGCCGCCTTCTCCCTGTCCGTTGTACAGTGCACCTATGATCAGGGGGCGGTCTATGTCGCCTTCTATAAATTGCACCAGCACTTCCTGCCCTATACGCGGTAAAAATTGTACGCCCATGCCGCCTCCTGCCTGACGCTGTGCCACGCGTACCCAGCAGGTCGCATGCGCATCTTGTTGTTCGTCTTGTCCTTGCCAGTGAAAGCGGATGCGTACACGACCCAGGCGGTCACAATAAATCTCGTCTGCGCCGGAAACATTGGGTAAGCCGTCAGGCCCAACTACAATCGCACTCTGGCTGCCGAAAGCTGTTGGCCGGCTATTTTGACGCGAACCGTTATGACTGACGTAATTTGCCGGTGGGTCAGTGATCTGATCACTGTCAGAGGGGCGCCACGGTATATCTGCGCGTATGGCGTCAAACTGGTTGGCGTAGCCCAGTTCCAATGCCTTGGATAAACTGGCTTCCAGCTCGGTTACAGGTGTAAATTTATCCGCACCTTCGATGCTCGTGTCGATTGTATTTTTCGAAGCTTTCGATTGCAAAAGTTGCTTCAGCAAAACCGGAATAGCGCCGAACATTTCCGCCACTGCTTCCTGCGCTGGTCGTGGCAAGTTATTGATTCCCAAGCTATGAACGCGCAGTACGACAAATTCGCTATCGTTCGCTTCACTCGAATTCAATGGGGATTGACTCAGCGAAAAACGCGTGCCTGGACGCAATGTTCGTACCGTTGATCCTGCATGCCAGAGCTTATTGCGCGCCTCGTGTGCCTGTTGATGTAGACGCCCATAGCGTTGCGCCTCTGCCGCGCTGGCCCATGTATAAACACCCGTCGTATCGTAGCTTTCCAGTATCGGTGCGCGGCTTCCGCCATATTGATGATCTGTCGGTACGCTGGCGATGACGCTTTGTTTTGTTTTGTAGTCGTAGCTGAGCAAGGTTGTCAATGCCACATTCAGGCTACGTTTAGCAGTCAACACCTGAATGCTGTCCTGCTCTTCTCGCGATCTGCCGCCGTGATAACGGATTCCTTTTCCTCCTAAGCGATGAGCGCTGGTTGCATCTACCGGAACAGCGCAAATTTCAGTGCTCTCGGCGAACAAAACTACTTGGTGCCCGCTCGGTGCGTCGGGTGCCTCTTCCAGACGCCAGTTCAGCCCTTCTTCAGTCAGTAAGCGCTGCACAAAGTCATAATCGCTCTCGCGATATTGCACACAGTAGCTTCGCACACGGGCACCTTGCATGAAGCTTTCTACTTCGTCACTCCAACGCCAGCTGGCATGTGCACCGTAATTGCTAAAAACTGCTTCGACAATTTCTATAACACTCTGATCCTGCCAGACCCTGCTACATCGGCTTTGCGTTAACAACCAAAGCCAGGGCACGACACGCAAGCGGTAACGAGCCAAACCGCCGTCGCTGCCTAGCTGCGCTACCTGATTAATCAGGCCCGTAAAACTTGTGCGCCTCGCGTCACTGAGACTGACTTCTAGTGTCGCTATTTGTCCG
>JAGWUK010000441.1 GCA_028868455.1 Burkholderiales bacterium
GGCGTCGCAGACATCAAGCGGATTGGTTTCCAGTTGCGGTGCCGACGGCAGCCATCCGAGGCGTTCTGATTTCGCATTCAGATCGATCATGCTCATGTGACTGACTTTGGATTTGTCGGCGGTCGGCGCGAGAATTTCATCGACGTGCAGTTTTTCATGACGCCACTGACTGGTGTGCGCATAGAAAAAGCTGGTGCCATTCATCTGACGAGGCGGGCGTGTCCAGTCAGCCGCGAATGCCAGCGGTGCCCAGCCGAATTGCGGACGCAGTTTTTCCTGGCCGACATAATGCGCCCAGCCGCCGCCGGATTGACCAACGCAACCGCACATCATCAACATATTGATAATGCCGCGATAAATCATGTCGTTGTGGTACCAGTGATTTAACGCGGCACCGACAATCACCATGCTCTTACCATGTGTGTCATGGGCGTTTTGCGCAAATTCGCGAGCGACCTGTATCACCAGTTCGCGTTTGACGCTGGTATGTTTTTCCTGCCATGCCGGGGTGTAAGGAATATCGTCGTCGTAAGAATGCGCAACCGCGCCGCCCAATCCCTGATCAACGCCGTAGTTGGCCATGGTCAAATCGTAGACCGTGGCGACCAGTGCGACGCTGCCATCGGCCAGTGTGATTTTTTTGGCGGGGACATTGCGCAAGATCATGTCGCTGGCATCGTTGCCGCCGAAGTAATTGAAGCCAACGCTGACGACTTCATCGTGGGCAGCGACCAGACTCAGTTGCGGATCAATTTCGCGACCAGAGCCGCCGTCTTTCGATTCCAGATTCCAGCGCCCGACTTTGGCGCCATCATTGACTTTGTTTTCTCCCCAGCGATAACCGACCGAGCCATTCGGCGCGACAATCTCGCCTGTCGTTTCGTCGATGGCGAGTGTTTTCCAATCGGGGTTATTTGCTTCATCCAGATTGCCCGGCAATTGCGAGGCGCGCAGCATCTGGTCGGGAACAAAATTGCCATTGCGTTCCACCAGTCGTACCAGCATCGGCATATCCGTGTATTGCTTGACGTAGCTGCGGAAATAATCGGATTTATTTTCGAGATGGAATTCTTTCAGAATCACATGCCCCATCGCCATTGCCAGCGCGGCATCGGTACCTTGTTTGGGCGCCATCCAGATATCGCCGAATTTAACCATCTCGCCGAAGTCCGACGATACGGCAACGGTCTTGGTGCCTTTGTAACGTACTTCGGTGTAGAAGTGCGCATCGGGCGTCCTTGTTTGCGGTACGTTCGAGCCCCACACCATCAGATAGGTTGAGTTATACCAGTCGGCCGATTCCGGCACGTCGGTTTGTTCACCCCAGATTTGCGGGCTGGCTGGCGGCAAGTCGCAATACCAGTCGTAGAACGATAAGCAGGCGCCGCCGATCAGACTCAGATAGCGCGCACCAGCCGCATACGAAACCATCGACATCGCCGGAATTGGTGAAAAACCGACCACGCGATCCGGGCCGAATTTTTTGACCGTGAAGGCGTTTGCCGCAGCGATGATTTCCTGTGCTGTATCCCAGTCAGCTCGCACGAAACCGCCGAGTCCGCGCACGGATTTGTAGCGTTTGGCTTTTTCCGGATTCTGGCTGATTGATTCCCATGCTTCAATCGGGCCCATGGTTTTGCGGGCTTCGCTCCACATTTCCATCAGGCGACCACGGATCATCGGATATTTGACGCGCTGCGCTGAATACACATACCAGCTATACGATGCACCGCGTGGACAGCCGCGTGGCTCGTGATTTGGCAGATCGGGACGCGTGCGCGGATAATCGGTCTGCTGGGTCTCCCAGGTGATCAGGCCATTTTTGACATAGACCTTCCACGAGCACGACCCTGTGCAGTTGACGCCATGCGTCGAGCGCACGATTTTGTCATGCTGCCAGCGGCTGCGGTAGGCGTTTTCCCATTTGCGGTCTTCTTCGACTACGGCGCCATGCCCGTCGGAAAAAGTGGACTTCACCCGCGACATGAACTTCAATCTATCCAGAAAGTGACTCATCGTAAACTCCATATCCAGTGAGCGAAGTGCTCACATCATTTATTTGTCAGATGATGGAAGTGTATGAAGTCAGCGCCGTTTCGGACATTCTTCAGTGCGGCAGCGCGCCGCGTGCATTGGCACTAGGGCGACTAGGCCAAAAGAACTAGATGGAAATTAAAATCGGCATAACGCCAGTGCCCAGCATCCATGCGCCGCTCCAAGGAAATCGTGCTATGAGCCGCATGGCTACTGCGTTCTGTGCCTGCCACAAATGAAGATTTTTTAAAAGGATGTTGCAACGTCACCTGATGCCGCAGGCGCGCTGCGTGCACGGTATGTGTTTACGACGCCTCGATTTGCGGTGCATCTGCCTGAAGCGCAGGTTCTGCTGCGGCTTCGGCCAGTATGGCAAAGCGCCAGCGGATCAGGCCAATGGCATAGCAGACATAGTAGCCAGCCAGCAAACCAAACACGGCCAGCGTGCTAGGGCTGCTGGCGAAATCAGGTGCGTTATGCGGTGTACCAGCATGCAGATACGTGCCTTCAACTACGCGATACAGAATGCGCAAGACAAACAGCAGGGACAAGGCGATGCCCAGATGCGCATTCGGTGTGTAAAACATTCCCTGGCTGGTCGATTCAAATCTGGTATGACGCAAACCAAAACGCCCCAGCAACACGCCAACCACCAATCCGACCGGCAGCCAACTCAGATTCTCCAGATGGTGGCGTGAGGCAAACGCCAGCAGCAAAATGAAGAGCGGGAAAATCGTCAGCGTGATCCAGGGACGCACGCGCGACAGGGGCTGTCGTCCAACCAGACGCTTGACGCGCGAGATGACGCGCCAGATGACCAGAGGAATGAGAACCAGAAAAGTTATCGTCGACGCGCCAGGAGCTTGCATAGTTCACTCGTCCATAATGTGGATTGAATACGTTCAGAAAAAGATCTTGCGATCTCTCCTGAAAAACGCCAGCGTAACAGAAAATCTAGCCATTGAAGCAAGGCCAGCTCGCAGGCATGTCAATTGACGCAGCATCTTGCCCGGCACTGATTTGCCAAATAAAAAAACCCCGGAACCGAAGTTGCCGGGGCAGAGTGAGACAGGGGGCGATGGCGTCAGTCCACCCGCAATCGCCTTATTTGGTTCAGCAAGGCATTTCAGCCTGTTTGCGCGAGTAATACCACCAGGTAATCACAAGGCAAGTCACGTAGAACACGACGAAGGTGTACAAGGCCATATCCGGTGCGCCGCTCAGACGTATTGATGTACCGAAGCCCTGCGGAATAAAGAAACCACCGTAAGCGGCAATCGCGCTGGTAAAACCTAATACGGCTGCCGATTCTTTACCCGCATCCAGGCGCGCCTGTTTCATCGCGGCTTCGCCCTTACCTTTGGCCGCCCGTTCACGTTCGGTCTGGAAGATGATAGGAATCATGCAGAACGTCGAGCCGTTACCAAGACCGGTCAGGATGAACATGCCGACGAAGGAAATCAGGAACAACATGAACTGATGCGCATGCA
>JAGWUK010000442.1 GCA_028868455.1 Burkholderiales bacterium
ACGAAGCACAAAGCACAAAGCACAAAGCACAAAGCACAAAGCACAAAGCACAAAGCAAATGAAAAAGCACAGCAATCACACGCCAGATCAACATTCATCTGATATGGTTTTTCTGTCGATTCTGCCACTGTTTTTTAGCACAGTTTGCGACCAGACTGACGGACATGAATACACCTGAACGCATGTGAGCGTGATGCGCCAGGTAGTGATTTTGCGTTCGTTCAATTGCAGAAAGTGGAGCTATGAATCAGGCAGGTGCGCGCATTTCGGTGGTCAGTGTCTACACCAAATTTGAAGACATTCATGTGCGGCAAGCCAAAGGCCGCTATACGCGTTGGCGCTGGTTCTTTGTCTGGCTGACGCAGGCGGTATTTTATGGCTTGCCTTGGCTGAACTGGAACGGGCGGCAGGCGGTCTTGTTCGATCTGGTTGCACGCAAATTTTATTTATTTGGACTGGTGCTGTTTCCGCAGGATTTTATTTTTCTCGCGGTCTTGCTCATCATTTGTGCCTATAGCCTGTTCTTATTTACCACCATTACTGGCCGCGTGTGGTGCGGATTTTCTTGTCCGCAAACGGTGTACAGCGAAATCTTCATGTGGATAGAAAACAAGATTGAAGGTTCGCGCAGTGCCCGCATACGGCTCGCGCGCCAAGCGATGAACGCCGACAAGCTGCGCAAAAAAATCAGCAAACATGCGATCTGGGCGGGCATTGCGTTATGGACTGGCCTCAGCTTCGTCGGTTATTTCACTCCTATCCAGGTCTTGAGCGCCGAAGTGCGCAACGGTGCGCTGGGTGGCTGGGAGTTGTTCTGGATATTGTTTTACGGTGCCGCCACGTATGGCAATGCGGGTTTCATGCGTGAACAATTTTGTCGATATCTGTGTCCCTATGCGCGCTTTCAGGGTTCCATGCTGGACAAGGACACGCTGATCGTCAGTTATGACAAGGCGCGTGGCGAACCTCGCGGCGCACTTGGCAAGGCCAAGGCCGATGTGGCGGCCAAAGGTGCCTGCATCGATTGCTCGATGTGCGTGCAAGTCTGCCCGACCGGCATTGATATCCGCAATGGCTTGCAACATGACTGCATCGGTTGCGCGGCCTGTATCGACGCTTGCGACAGCGTCATGGATAAAATCGCCGCACCGCGTGGGCTGATACGTTTTACCACCGAAAACGCGATGCTGCATCAATGGCCGTTGCAAAAAATACGTCGCAATATTCTGCGTCCGCGCGTGCTGATTTACAGTCTGATTTTATTGTGCATGGTCGGCGCATTCAGCTTTAGTCTGTCCGCCCATACACCGCTCAAGATGAATGTGCTGCGAGATCGCGCTAATATGGGGCGCGTCGTCTCCAGTGGAGCCGGCACGGCGGTGGAAAATGTGTATCGTCTGCATGTCATGAATTCGGATGAACTGCCGCATCAGTACCAGATCGGTGTGCTGGGCGTGGCGCAGATCAGGCTGGCGTCGGCGCAGTATGTCAGTCTACAAGCGACCGAATCGAAAACCATACCGGTCACCGTGCAGTTACCCGCCGGTGTCGGTAACAAGGGGGCGAATCCGATACGCTTTGTATTGCAGGCGACGGATGATGCGCGCTTGCAGATTAGTGAAAAAGCGACCTTCTTTGTTCCACGTGAATAAGCGGCATGGCAGCGGCAGCGCACGATCAAAACAGAATGTATAAGCATGAAACGATATGAAACCCTGGCCGAAGATATCGCGCAGTCGATACGCAGCGGCGTCCTGAAACTTGGCGATAAATTGCCCTCGGTGCGGCAGACCAGCCAGAGTCGCGGCGTCAGCCCGTCTACCGTATTTGGTGCCTATTATTTGCTGGAAGCGCGTGGCCTGATCCGCGCCAAAGAGCGCTCCGGTTATTACGTCATGGCCGGCACAAAAAAACTGCCGCCGGAACCGGAGCGCCTTTCCAACCCTGTCAGCAAATCCACGCATGTTGATGTCAGCAACCTGGTGTTCGATATTCTCGATGCGTCCAAAATGCGCGATGTGGCACCGCTGGGTTCTGCTTTTCCCAGCCCCTTGTTGTTCCCGTTTGAAAAACTGGCCAAGTCGATGGCTTCCAGCATGCGTGCAATGGATCCGTGGAACACGATCGACGACCTGACGCCCGGCAGCACCGCGCTGCGCCGCCAGATTGCCTTGCGCTATCTGGTCGATGGCATGCACATCCATACCGACCAGATCATTATCACCAGCGGTGCGATGGAGGCATTGAACCTGTGCCTGATGGCCGTCACCCGGCCCGGCGACGCCGTGATCATTGAGTCGCCCAGTTTTTACGGTGCATTGCAGGCGCTGGAGCGACTGGGTCTGCAAGCCATCGAAGTGCCGACGCATTCGCGTGAAGGCGTCGATCTGGCAGCGCTGGCGACAGCGATCCGCCAGCATCAGCCGAAAGCCTGCTGGCTGATGACCAATTTTCAGAATCCTTTAGGCAGCCTGATGCCGGAGCAAAAAAAGCGCGATCTGGTTGCCTTGATCACACGCCACAATTTGCCGCTGATCGAAGACGATGTGTACGGCGAATTGTATTTCGGCGAAAAACGTCCGCTTCCTGCCAAAGCCTTCGACAGCAAAGGGCTGGTCATGTATTGCTCGTCGTTTTCCAAATCACTGGCACCGGGTTTTCGGGTTGGCTGGGCGATTCCGGGGCAATTCACCCATGCCGTTGCACGCCATAAACTGACCACGACCTTGTCTGCCTCCGTCCCGGCGCAAGAAGCGCTGGCCGACTATCTGGCCAAGGGACATTTTGACCGCCATCTGCGCCAGTTGCGGCACGCGCTGTCGGTGCAGCAAAGCGCCGTGATGGATGCGGTGGCGCGCTATTTCCCGCCAGGCACCAAAGCCACGCGGCCAGCCGGCGGTTATTTTTTATGGCTGGAATTGCCATCGCACGTCGATGCGCTGGAAATTCATCGCCGCGCCTTATCGCTGGGTATTACCGTCGCCCCCGGCCCGATGTTTTCTGCGCAACGCCATTTCAAAAACTGCCTGCGCCTGAATTACGGCCACCGTTTTGACGAACGCATGGACGCCGCACTGCAAGCGCTGGGCAAACTGGCGGCGAACCTGATGTAGCGCGATGCAGTCGCTTGCACGGTATTGTGATTGTCATCCGCATTTAAAATTGATGACGTATGCTGCGATTGTCGTCGTTGGCAGAGCATCACCCAGTCAACGGAATTGGTCGCACGAGCAAGGAGAATGCACGATGAAATCCGTCCCGTCTGTTACCGCCGCGTTGTTATTATTGTCCGCTGTTTTATTGGGTGTTCTGGTGCCCGGCGGCCCGATAGAAACACACAATTTTTCACATATTTCCCCCTGGATCTTGGGCAGCTTTAACACCTTTCTGACCAGTCTGGATTTGGGCAGCTTTGTCATTGCGTATCTCGCTTTCCGAAACAAAGGCTGGGCATGTCGTGTCGCAGCATTTTGCGGCATTGCCTACTTTCTGGTGTATGTGCTTGACCTCGCAAAAATCTTC
>JAGWUK010000443.1 GCA_028868455.1 Burkholderiales bacterium
GCATTTCTTGCATGCCAGGGCCGCCTTTCGGGCCCTCGTACCGGATGATCACGACATCACCTTCGTGCACGGTATCCCCCAGAATAGCCTCGACCGCCGCATCCTGACTTTCAAACACGCGCGCTTTACCAGTGAATTTCAGGATACTTTCATCGACACCAGCAGTTTTCACGATGCAGCCTTTTTCCGCCAGATTACCGTACAACACGGCCAGTCCGCCGTCTTGTGAATAGGCATGTGCCTTGTCGCGGATGCAGCCTGTGCTGCGATCCGTATCCGAGCTGGCAAAACGTTCCGATTGCGAGAACGCTACCTGGGTTGGCACGCCACCCGGCGCAGCGCGGAAAAGCTGAAGTATCGCTGCGTCCGTGGTGCAGGTAATATCGTTGTTGGCAATTGCTTCGCCCATGGTTTTGCTGTGTACTGTCGGCAGCGAGGTATCGAGTAAGCCAGCACGTGCCAGCTCCCCCAGAATACCGATAATGCCACCGGCGCGATGTACATCTTCAATATGGAATTTATCTGTCATCGGCGCGACCTTGCACAAGCAAGGGACTTTGCGTGAAATACGATCAATATCAGCCATCGTGAAAGCCACTCCCGCCTCATTCGCTGCCGCCAGCAAATGCAGCACGGTGTTGGTGGAGCCCCCCATGGACACATCCAGCGCCATCGCGTTTTCAAATGCTGCCTTGCTGGCGATACTGCGTGGCAGTACCGATGCATCGTCCTGTTCGTAGTAACGTTTTGCCAGTTCAACGATCAGGCGACCTGCCCGTAAAAACAATTCTTTTCTGTCGGAATGCGTGGCCACAATCGTGCCGTTTCCCGGCAAAGCCAGGCCCAGTGCTTCGGTCAGGCAGTTCATGGAATTGGCCGTAAACATGCCGGAACAAGACCCGCACGTCGGGCAAGCGGATCGTTCGATTTCCGCTACATCGGCATCGCTGACCGTGCTATCGCCAGCTTTAATCATGGCGTCGATCAAATCGAGTTTGATGATTTTCTGATCACCGTTAACGACTTTCAAGACTTTACCGGCTTCCATCGGCCCACCGGAGATAAACACTACTGGAATATTGATACGCATCGCTGCCATCAACATGCCTGGCGTGATTTTGTCACAATTGGATATGCACACCATCGCATCGGCGCAATGTGCATTGACCATATATTCGACGGAATCTGCAATCAGATCGCGCGAAGGCAATGAATACAACATGCCGCCATGCCCCATGGCGATACCGTCATCGACGGCGATGGTATTGAATTCCTTGGCAACGCCGCCTGACGCTTCTATTTCGCGTGCGACCAGTTGTCCGAGGTCTTTCAAATGCACATGCCCAGGCACAAACTGGGTAAACGAATTCACGACCGCAATAATCGGTTTGTCGAAATCTCCATCCTTCATCCCGGTAGCGCGCCACAAAGCGCGAGCGCCGGCCATGTTGCGACCGTGGGTGGTGGTTCTGGAACGATATTGCGGCATAGTAAACTCCGGAAAAGAATAAATTAATAAAAGCAGCTTGCCTCGGCAAGTCTCATATGTCAAATATTGAATTCATTAACTATTGATATGTTCAGCATATAAATTGCCAGAAAAAAACGCGGACAAATGCTGTCCGCGTTTTTCATTTGTGTTTCAGCATCATGCCTGATGATACTGGGTTACCCGCTCCACCTCGTTCCTGGATCCCAGGAATACCGGAACGCGCTGATGCAGTGTGCTCGGCTGTATGTCGAGCATCCTCTGTTTGCCATCCGTCGCCGCACCACCAGCCTGTTCGACGATAAACGACATCGGGTTAGCCTCGTACATTAGTCGCAATTTGCCGGCTTTGTCCGGTTCACGTGCGTCCGCCGGATACATGAAAATACCGCCGCGATTCAAAATTCGGTGTACGTCGGCCACCATAGAAGCAATCCAGCGCATATTAAAATCT
Source organism: Burkholderiales bacterium (assembly GCA_028868455.1). Taxonomy (GTDB): domain Bacteria; phylum Pseudomonadota; class Gammaproteobacteria; order Burkholderiales; family Burkholderiaceae_D; genus Undibacterium. The sequence goes on from JAGWUK010000443.1 coordinate 1,944, forward strand.
TTACCGCGCGGACCTGTGCTGCCTGCCAGCATTTCTTCGACATACCGCGTGACGGGTGGATACCAGTGACGCGTATTGGATGCGTTGATCGCGAATTCTTTTGTGTCAGCAGGGATTTGCATATCGCGTTGCGTCAACACCCAGGAGCCCATTTCCCTGTCCAGCGTAAAACAGTTCACGCCATTACCCGTTGTCAGCACCAGCACCGTTTGCGGTCCGTACACTGCGTAACCAGCAGCAACTTGCTTACTACCAGGTTGCATGAAATCCTGTTCAGTTGGTGACCCCATGCCTTCTGGTGCCTTCAATACCGAGAAAATTGTCCCGATAGACACATTCACATCAATATTGCTGGATCCATCCAATGGATCGAACAGCAACATGTATTCCCCCTTAGGATAGCGATTCGGAATCTGATGGATGGTTTCCATTTCTTCCGATGCCATCGCTGCCAGATGGCCGCCCCATTCATTGGCTTCCAGCAAAATTTCATTGGACAAGATATCCAATTTTTTCTGCACCTCACCTTGCACATTTTCGCTGCCGGCACTGCCCAATACCTCGCCCAGAGCGCCTTTTCCGACGGCATGGCTGATGGTTTTACAAGCACGCGCCACAACTTCGATCAACAGCCGTAACTCGGCGGGGATAGAATTATTCAGCCTTTGTTCTTCGACCAGATACTGGGTCAGACTTACACGTTTCATGTTGTTCCTTTAAAAAATTCTTTACGGCGGCACGTCGTTACCGACGACAAGTGTACTGCGATATGATAACGAGAACAAAAATAGAAACCGCAGTATTGATGCGCCTTTCCAAGCATTTTTCTCTTAAGAGGCGCATCAATAAAGGTTTTTTTTATGCTGCCAAAGCCTTAGTAACCACTTCCGCAACATCCTTGGAAAGATTTTTTGTCGCCGCTACTTTTTGCAAGGCAGACTGCATATGCGTTTGCAGATTTTTCGGATATTTTTTCCAGCGATCCAGACTACGAGCCAGTCTTGCCGCCACTTGCGGGTTGAGTTTATTCAATGCGATCACCAATTCTGCCCATAAAGCGTAACCGCTGCCATCAGCGGCATGGAAGCGTGAAGGATTGCCATTGCAAAAACTAAAAACCAGACTGCGGGCACGATTAGGATTTTGCAAAGTAAATGCTGGATGCTGCATTAATTCGCGAACCTTGGCCACATCTGTTGTGCGTGCGGTCGCTTGCAACATGAACCACTTGTCGATGACCAGTGCTTCCTTTTTGAACTCTTTGAAAAACGCATTCAGCGCTTTCACAGACGCTTTTGCATGCTTTTCATTGCCTTTGAAATTGGTCAACGCCGTCAATGCAGCCAATCTGTCTGTCATGTTTTCAGCTTCGTCGAACTGGTGTCGGGCAAGTTCAAATGTTGCATCGTCAGACCATTCCAGCAGATATGACAGGGCGAGATTTTTTAAACTGCGTTTTGCCATTGATGCGGCATCAGGGCTGTATTTACCAGGAGTCAAATGACTTTCATACGCATTGAGCAAATCGGCACGTAAATGCGCCGTCAAGG
>JAGWUK010000444.1 GCA_028868455.1 Burkholderiales bacterium
AACTTGACGTGATATATCAGATAAGCGTAACGTTGAGCCAATCAACCTCCTGCTCACGCGCAAAGGATGAACATTTGCTGCTTCGTGATAATATATACGATGCCTTGAGGGCAGATATTCTGGCGTGCAAACTGGCTCCAGGAGAGGAAATCCGGGAGCAGGATTTGGCCGCGCAATATGAAGTCAGCCGGGCTCCCATCCGTGATGCATTGCTAAGGTTGGAAAACGACCGCCTGATTACCGTGCACCCTCGCCAGGGTTATCGCGTTAACCCCATTTCCATTACAGACGCCCAGGAAATGTTTCAGCTACGGCTGTGGCTGGAAACGGCTTGCGTAACCATCGCGGCGGAACAAGCTCCTCCTGATATATTAGAAAGCCTCGATCAATACCGGGTTCATGACCCTGCGCAGGACTTTATCGATTATAACCGGGCATTCCACAGGGCAATCGCCGCAGCTTCTGGCAACAAACGAATGGCGGCCGCGGCAAACGAACTGATCGACCAGGGTGAGCGGCTTGTTCGGGTAAGTCTGGCCAACGTAAAGGGCCATAACCCCACACAGCTTGTTACCGAGCATATTGCCCTGATCAGCGCCATTCAGGCCCGCGACGTCCGAAATGCGGCCCGGATTATCCGGGAGCACATTACAAAAGCAGAACGCCGGGTCATGTCGGCCTTGGGGCGGAGCGCGATTATTTCCTGAAGGATAAATGCCTTGGGTGCCCTTGAGAAAATAAATTCCAGCGTCGTTACCTATAGCAATTTCGTCGATGGCCACGAGATTGAAGCCGGGAAAGGCACGTTGATTGATGTTCGCAACCCGGCAACTGGCGAGGTGATCGCCCGCATACCGGATTCAACAAGTGCGGATATCGATACCGCGATGCGCAGCGCCAGAGCCACATTCGAAGGGCGCGAATGGGGCACCATGCCGGTACGCGCCCGCGCCCGGCTCATAAATCATCTGGCCGATGTTTTTGAGAGCAATCTGGAAGAGCTTTACCGCCTTGAGACCTTGAATAACGGACGCCCGGTTAACGAAACGCGCGCCCAGCTTAGCCGCTTGCCGGATTTCTTCCGCTATTTCGCGGGCCTTGCCCTGGCGCGGCGCGATGACGTTATTCCGGTGGAAGGTGCCTACCTCAATTATACCCTAAGATCTCCCGTAGGTGTGGTGGCAAATTGTACGCCGTTCAACCATCCGCTCATGATCATGTGCAAATCCCTTGCAGCGGTGCTGGTATCCGGCTGCACGACAGTCGTAAAACCCTCTGAGTACACACCGCTGACAACATTAAAACTCGCGAAGATATTCTCCGAGGCCGGGCTGCCGAAAGGCGTGTTCAACGTCGTGCTAGGATACGGCGCAACCTCCGGCAAAGCCTTGGCCGAACACCCAGATATCAACAAGCTGGTATTAACCGGGGGCACGGAAGCCGGGCGCGTTGCCGGCGCTGCTGCCGGCCGCGTGTTTGCGCATCAAACTATGGAGCTCGGCGGAAAAACGCCTGTAATAGTCTTTAACGATTTTAATGTTGACCAGGCTGTGAACTATGCACTGTTCGGCGCGTTCATTGGGGCCGGGCAAACTTGCGTTTGTGCCGCACGCCATATCGTTCATGAAGCCATCTACGACGAATTCGTTGAAAAACTCGGCCGTAGAGCAGCCGGCATTCGCATCGGCGACCCTTTCGACCCGGCGACACAACTTGGTCCAGTAATTTCAGGCAAACAGCGTGAACGGGTTTTGGCCTATGCCCGCCTTGGCCGAGAGGAAAATGCTCGCCATATCCATGGTGGCGATGCTGTGGCAGTGCCCGGGTTCGAGGGCGGATATTTCGTACAACCCACAATATTCGCGGATGTGCGACCGCAGATGCGTGTATTTCAGGAGGAAGTATTCGGCCCGTTTACGGTTGTAACACCGTTCAAAGACGAAGCGCAGGCGTTGCAATTGGCCAATGATTCACCCTTCGGCCTTGCTGCCGCCATACGCACGCAGGATGTTTCCAGAGCACACCGCCTTGCCGCAAAACTGAAAGCAGGAATTGTCTGGATTAACGACCACCACCGGCTTGACCCGGCATCGCCTTGGGGCGGCGTTGGCGATAGCGGTATTGGCCGAGAGTTCGGAGAAGAAAGCTTCAACGATCACTTTCAAACCAAAAGCATTATGCTGCCAACGGAAAACGCTTCTTTTGACTGGTATCAGGATTCCGCTAGCCGTCTACGCTTGAACTAGCACGCGGTAGTTTCATTTTGTCTGGCCGGGCCAATCTCGCCCGCGCGGCGGTTCACCCGTGCGAGCAGTGAGGCAGTTTGCCTGCAATAAACGATAATACAAATAAGGGAAATTTTTGTCATGCCCGATAACAAGAATAGCGCCCCAAAAAAAATTTCAGGATGGCGCACATGACCAGCTTCGTTAACGCCGGCGGGCGGTTGGACAGACTACCAATTTGTTCATTTCATTATCGGGTCATGTGGTTGATCGGGATTGGAATGTTCTTTGATGGTTTCGACATCTATCTCGGCGGATCCGTTCTGGCCGCGACGCTGAAAAGCGGATTTTCAACCCTGAATCAAAACGCGCTATTTGTTTCCACCAAGTTCTTTGGAATGATGCTGGGTGCATTTTTTACTGGCTTTCTTGGGGACAGATACGGTCGGCGGTTCAATTATCAAATCAATCTTCTGGTATTCGGCCTTGCCTCGCTCGCTGCATCGGTCGCTCCAAACATGACCATGCTCATCCTGCTGCGATTTCTTATGGGATTGGGTTTGGGCGCTGAAAATGTCGTTGGATACGCGACCATTACCGAATTCGTTCCCGCCGCCACGCGCGGTCACTGGCTTGGCTTCGTGGCGGTGTTCGTGGTCACGGGCCTGCCCGCCGCGTTGCTGGTTGGATATCTCATCGTACCGCATTTCGGCTGGCGTGGCATGTTCGTGGTGGGCGGCGTGGGCGCGCTAATCGTGTGGTATATGCGCAAGACCTTACCGGAATCACCGCGATGGCTTGAATCGGTGGGCCGTGGCGATGAGGCCGAAGCACTACTTAAAAAAATAGAGACAGAAGCAGCCATTTCAACGATTGTACCGGCCGCCGCTCTTCCCAAAATGCCATATAAATGCGTCAAGTTTTCTACTCTGTTTACACCTCCCTTGCTCAGCCGTATCATCGTTGGTTGCGTCTGCCTCATCGTCATCAATACGTTGCTGTATGGATTTGTGGTTTGGCTCCCAACATTTTTCGTAAAAGCTGGCCTCAGCATCGCGAAGTCTTTCGGCTATTCGCTTTTGATGGCACTAGGTGCCCCCGTGGGCTCGGCAATCGGCGCATTTGTCGCGGATGGGTGGGGAAGAAAGCCTACAATCATCTCGGCATCGCTGCTTACAATCGCATTGGGCGTTATTTATCCTTTCATCACCAGCCCAATCTTTCTGTTATTAACCGGGTTTGCTCTCATGATACCCGTTTATGTG
>JAGWUK010000445.1 GCA_028868455.1 Burkholderiales bacterium
GTGGCGTTGAAAGCAGCCTTGGTACGCAAGCCTTTGGCGTCGTGGTCACCATCATTTACTCGGGCGCGATGACGGCGATCATCCTGGGCATCGTACAACTCACGCTGGGATTACGCGTCACACCGGAGCAGGAAAGAGAAGGTCTGGATCTTGAATTACATGGGGAGCATATCGTATGAGCGCCAGCACACATTTTCAGAATGCCATGTCGGATAACCTTGCATTTTCTCTCATGGCACGCATGCACGTCATTCTCAGGCGACAAAACGAAAGGGTGATTGATATTGAATACATGCGGATTAACGCAGAATATTGCCGCTACGTGCTGGATCTGGCAATGGCCTTGGCCAACGACGATCTGCACCAGATTTGCATCAAACTGGAAGAGATTTATTTTGGCGAACAGGGATTGTTTGTCGTTCCGCCAGCGCCCGACCCGCTGATCAACAAGCTCGGCGCGCTCAAGCTGCGCCCCAAAACCAATACGGTCACGCCGGAGCCGCACCCCGTCCTCAGCGAAGAACAAGCGATATTGCCGCGTCTGGATCAGAACTCCATTGTGGACCAGACTTACATCGGGCGATTACGCTGAACGCAATTTCAGATTAAAAATCAATACCGCAGCATTCATGCGCCTTCCGGCCATTTTTTGGTCTGTAGGGCGCATGGATACTGCGGGTTCATTTTTAAAAATACCAATACCCTTCGTTGACCCATTGCGTTAATGCGTCAAGAAACCCGGCGTCCTGCAAACCCGTTTGCAACAAATCAAAATCCAGACCGTCGTGATCGCATAACGCCAGCACAGCGGACTGGCAAGCGGGACCGAATTCAAAACGTTCGCCGTTCACATAACAAATCCCCTGTTCTATCGACGCATCGAGATAAAAACAGCGCAAGCCACCCGTGCGGGTTAAAGGATGTCGCTGCAAATTGTCGAGCAATTCGGCGGCGTCGTAAGGCTCTTCGACTGCCTGTAAATCCAATGCGCATTTTGTACGTGAAAAATAACGCCCGCTGAAATCGGCAAGCAATTGATCATCCTGCATAATCGTCAGCAAGTGCGCTTTGATCATGGCAAAATCGCGCGCATCAATTTGTCCCTGATGCGTATGAATGCTGCGTTTCGGATCGCTGATCAATGCTGTACCCAGCTCCTGGTCAATCACATAATCGGCCAGCCCGCTCAGCAAATCACTGGCTGATTTACTGCGGAAGCCGACAGAAAAACTCATTGAATGTTCCAGCGTCACACCTTCATGCGGAAAACCGGGTGGGATGTACAGAATATCTCCAGCCAGCATTTCCACATCGATCATGGCGTCAAACGGCTCGGTATGCAGCAGCGCTGCATGGGCAGGAAATTGCCGGTGTTCGCCGCGATCACCAACCCGCCAGCGGCGCCGCCCCGAACCCTGACAGATAAACACGTCGTACAAATCGATATGTGGCCCCACGCCACCGCCCGGCGTCGCATAGCTGATCATGACATCGTCCAGACGCCATTTGGGAAGAAATGAAAACGGCTCAACCAGTTTCGCCACATCGGCAGACCAGTGATCGACTGCCTGCACCACCAGCGTCCAGTCCTGCTCTCCCAGATGCGCGTAAGACTCAAACGGCCCGCTCTCCGCTTGCCACTGACCGTCTTTCTGATAAATCAGCCGCGATTCGACTTCTGCTTCACATGCCAGACCAGCCAGTTCATCCGGACTGATCAGATCCGTAAAATTGGCAAAACCGCGCCTGAACACGACCGGCTTTTGTTGCCAGTAATGTTCCATAAAATGTTCCAGCGTCATTTCGCCGAGATGAAGTTTCAACATGATGCCAACCAAAAAAAGCAAAGCCCAGTTTGTAGCACCGATGCATGGATACAGACATCGACTAGATCAATAGTCCCGCAGATAAATGGCATCCATGGCGTGACGTCAGCTGCAGAGCGACTCACCAACGCGAGAAATGATCCTCCGTCACGCCCACCAGTTGCTCTACCCGTCTTGGGGCAGCATCCTTGTTCACTTTCAGGAAACCGCTGAAACAGCCTATCGGCTGGCGATAGCGACTGGCAGCGACCAGCAAATTCTTATTCTCGCTACGGCAGCCTTCAGGATGAAAATGCAGATCAAGCAAGCCATCGTCGGTATAAATATGCCACGGTGCCAGCGCCTGTTGGTCGTCGAATTCAAAATGGGCAGCGCCCAGCGCAATCAGCTTGCCATCGAGCCACATGGCATTTTCATTGCTGCCAAAATAGCCCGCCTGAAGATTAAAACCCATCTCCAGATTGTGTGCCGATGCCCAACGCCACGCCGTCTCGCGTGCCAGAAATCCATTGCTGTGGTCGAAGCTGGCAACACCGCCATGCAAAGAAAACGTTTCACCCGCCACATGCACCACGCCGTCCAGCGCCAGGCCTGGCGATTTCAACGTGGCATGGACGCTTCCTTGCGCCACCTCGCCGATCGCCAGCAGATTATCGGCATTGCGGCTGGCGTCAATTTTGGCGTCAATGTGTAACTCGCCGCACTGCACGCGCAAGGAAAATGCCTGTTGCGATTGATCGTGGGCAAATGCCATCGACTTGCCCGCAAACCGAAAATGACTGGCGGCGCCGTGTGCCGGATGGGAGTTCAATCTGGCAGTCAGTCCCGGAATACCATCCTGAGAAATATCTGCCAGCATGGTGCGCCGTGCGCGATCGAAAACATACACAAACGCCGTGTTGATCCAGCCGACATCGACAATCGCCACACCACAAAACAGACGTTCCGTCGACAGCGCGACATACTGCCATTGCTTATGATGGAAATACCGCCACACAGCACTACGCTGATAAGGAGTACTTAAACCTGACCAATCGATGCAATCAACAGCGCCGGCAAATTTGCCGAATTGCACCTGGCCCTGGTCGTTCACTATCCGCAATGGCGCGGGATCGAGGTAGTTTGCTGACATAAAAGAATGTGTCTGAAGTCAAGGTGAGCCATTGTGCAACAAACACATGCCGAATGACCATCCCTTGCCAAGTTTTCTGCCATACCAGTTGCTCGTGACTGCTCTTGAGTTTATCGACGTCAATTCACTTGATGTACGATATGTTCAGGTTCCCTTATCGCACGTACCCGCCGAAATACGAAGTATTTGTGGACAGCAATCTGGTTTATCTGGCAATCTGTTTCCGTCAACAAGCCGTGCTCCAGAACGCAGAACACAGGCAGATGTCGCTAAGAACGTGTTCACGATCTTCTGAGCAGTATCGCCAAGAAGGCAGGGTGAATGAATTGCAAGCTGGTGTCGAGCCATCGCTCGCAGTTCTTCCATGAGCGTCGGTTTTTCTCCAGCCAGGCAAAGCTGCGTTCAACCACCCATCGCTTGGGAATCACCGCGAACTTGTGCAATTCACTGCGCCTGACGACTTGCACCGTGACCTTCTCGCCCAAAGTTTCCTGCACACCCCGGGCAAAGGG
>JAGWUK010000446.1 GCA_028868455.1 Burkholderiales bacterium
ACTGGTCGATTTCAGTGTCATTCTGGTGCCCGCAACAAAAGACCACCCCGGTTTGTCCGCGTGTCATCTACATGGCGAAACACGATTGACGCGGCGTGTTCGCTGCGCATTCCGGACGAGGGTTCAGGTTGACTTGAAAAAATCGCCGCGAAAAAAGGAAACCGGCGCAGATTGTGGAGATCTGCGCCGGTTTGTTGCTCACACCTGACTGCGATGTGGGCGGGTAAAACGGATTAATTACTTAGCTGGTTCTGCTGCTGGTGCTGCTTTTTCTGCTTCAGCTGCTTTTTTTGCTTTAGCGTGTTTTGCGCGTTTGTGCATTTTTTTCGCTGGAGCTGCTGCTGGAGCGTCAGCCGCTGGTGCTGCTGCCGGTGCTGGTGTTGCAGGCGTTGCCGGTGTTTGTGCAAATGCTGCACCCATAGAGAAGGTTGCAGCAACGAGAGTGGCGATCAGCTTGTTCATGGTAAATCCTATTCTTTGGTTAGTTGGGTTTGCGTAGTTGATCTACGTGAGCTAAGAACGCGACCGGATGACTTTGTGTTGACAAGAAATATGTTGCAAATTGTTACTGCCATGAAATGGACTATGTCAGTCACCATCGCGCCCGGCGGCAGGTGCATTCCGGCCAGCATATCGACGACGACGCAACGCAACGCGCACATTGACGCACCACCACGATTCCGCCTGTGCTTCGCATGTCGCCAAAATTTTTTAATAATGCATACTGCACTGGAGTATATTTTATTGACCCAGACATCAATTGCGCTTTCATGCCTGTTTTTATATATACTCCCCCTATAACTAAATGGCTTCTGGCTTGCAGATTGCGCCGCACTGGTACGACGATAAGCAGCTAATCGGGCGACGCATGGTACATTGCGCGAAGATGTCGTTGCGTAGCCCCTGGTCGGTCCCTTGCCAATCACTGCGCTACGATGCGTTTTGCGCTGTTTTACTTCCACCAGGTTTTCGCTCATGGATCCAGACGAACTACAATCGCTGTTATTTACTTTGCTGCCGACACCGGCCTATATTTTTGGCTCGATTTTGTTTGGTGTTCTCGGTTATGCGGCATACCGTTACAGTAAAAAAACCGGGCATAGCAAGGCAAAATGGAGCGGCGTGGCCCTGATGCTTTATCCGTACGCAATCGGCAACGACACGCGTTTGCTGTACATCGTTGGCGCCGCTTTGTGCGGCGTCTGGTATTTTTTCAGAAATGCGGACTAGGTTTTTGCGCCGCCACGATTGATTTATCTGTCTCTTGATCATCATGCCAATGCCATCCAAAACCGCCATCCTGTTCGTCTGCATGGGTAATATTTGCCGCTCACCAACGGCGGAGGGCGTGTTGCGTACCAAAGCGCAAGCTGCTGGCGTTGACAGCCATCTGCTGATCGATTCGGCCGGCACACATGCCTATCATGTCGGCGAAGCGCCTGATCCGCGTTCGCAGCAGTTCGCTTTACAACGCGGCATCGATCTGTCCATGCAACGTGCGCGCCAGGTGCGGGAACAGGATTTCGAGCGCTTCGATCTGCTACTGGCGATGGACAAACGCAATCTGGCCTTGCTGCAAGCCGCCTGCCCAGTCGCCCACAAGCACAAGCTGGGCTTGTTGATGGAATACGCGCAACACAGCGACGTCGATGAAGTTCCCGACCCTTACTACGGCGGCGAGCGCGGTTTCGATCAGGTGCTGGACTATATCGAAGATGCTGCCGACGGCCTGCTGCTGGCGTTACAGCGATCAAGCTGAGCACATCACTGCCACCCGCTGACGCGCTGCTTTGCTGGCCATCGTCGGCAGCGCTGCATCATCCCGTGCGCGCGGCAAATGTGGACATCTGCGCTGAATTCAAGTCAGGTCATTTGCGTTTCATGCCGCAAAATTAGCATTTCATCCATCGAAATCTGCAACTTAAGACTACGTCGCTTGTCCTAAACGCGGCACTGCGGAATACTCCAGCATCCGTGTAGTCCCCCTCTATTTCACCTGCGCAAGAGACCACTATGTTACGTAAAACACTCCTCGTACTCGCCATCGCTTCTGCCCTGGCAGCATGCAGCAAAAATAAAGAAACTGACAAAGCCAGCAGTACCGCCAGCGCCAGTGCCTCTGCAGAGAAAATGGGCGCAAACGACAAGAAAGACAAAACACCCGTCAAACTGGTCATCGCCCCCGAAGACATCATGACCTTGCAAACCAATGCGATGGCATCGGGACCGGTCGTGACCGGTTCGATACAACCAGAACGCAAAGCGGATTTGCGCGCCGAAGTCCCGGCGGTGGTCACGCAGGTGCTCAAGGAAAACGGCGATGTCGTCAAGCGCGGCGATGTGCTGGTGAAACTGGATGAAACCGCGATCCGCGACAATCTGAATTCCGCCGAAGACAATGCCCGCAACGCTGCGCTGGCGCTGGATCAGGCCAATCGCGCGCTGCAAAGGCTGAAAACCTTGCGCAGCGCCGGCATGACTTCGATGCAGGCACTCGATGATGCCGAAGTACGCCGCAACAGCGCGCAAAGTGAATTGTCGGCGTCACGGGCGCGTGCCGTGGTGGCGCGTCAGCAAATGCAGCGCACTGTCGTGCGTGCGCCTTTCGACGGCGTGATCAGCGAACGCAAAGTATCGGCAGGCGACACTGCCTCTGTCGGCAAAGAACTGGTCAAAGTCATCGACCCGACCAGCATGCGTTTTGCCGGTCGCGTCTCGGCGGACAAAATCGCCATGGTCAAGGTCGGCCAGCCGGTCAGCTTCCGTATCAATGGCTACACCGGTCAGGATTTTCACGGCAAAGTCACCCGGGTTGACCCGGCCGCCAACGATGTCACGCGTCAGGTTGAGGTCTTGGTTGCATTCGATGACAGCAAGCAGCCGCGCGTTGCAGGCTTGTATGCTGAAGGCCATATCGAAGCCGCGACTGTCAGCGCGCTGATGTTGCCGGAAGCCTCGCTGGTCAAGGTCGGCGATAAATCCTACGCCTGGAAAATCAAAGGAAAAACCCTGAGCAAAGTTGATCTGCAAATCGGCAAGCGCGATCAGCGTACCGGCAATTATGAAATCCGCAGCGGTCTGGTTGCCGGCGACCTCATCATGCGCAGCCCTAGCTCCAGTTTTAAAGACGGTCAGGCGATAGAAATGGCCTCGTCCAAAGTCGCCACCATCGCCGACGCCAGCCCAGCGCAAGGAAAATAATCATGTTCTTATCCGATTTCAGTATCAAACGACCGACCGCCACGATCGTGCTGATCATGGCGCTGATGGCGATGGGTCTGTTGGCGCTCAACAAGCTCAAGGTCAATCAAAATCCGGATGTGGAAGTCCCCGGCTTATCCGTCATCATCAATTATCCCGGTGCATCGCCCGACACGGTGGAACGCGAGATCATCAACCGCATCGAAAAATCCTTGCAGAGTGTCTCTGGCGTGACCGAGCTGTATTCGACCTCC
>JAGWUK010000447.1 GCA_028868455.1 Burkholderiales bacterium
TGTGATATGGGGGCTTGTTCGATTTTGCCGCGCGTGATCGGCCAGGGGCGCGCCGCGGATTTGCTGTACTCCGGTCGCTCCATGTCAGGCGAAGAGGGTGAGCGCTGGGGCTTTTTCAACCGCCTTTGTGCGCCGGATGATCTCCTCAGCGAGGCGCAGGACTATGCGCGCAATCTCGCCAGCGGGCCAAGCTTTGCGCATGGCATGACCAAGAAAATGCTGCAACAGGAATGGAATATGGGCGTGGATGAAGCCATCGAAGCCGAAGCGCAGGCGCAAGCCATTTGCATGATGACAAACGACTTTCATCGCGCCTATCACGCCTTTGTCGCCAAACAAAAACCGCAATTTGAAGGAGACTAATGATGACGCAAGTGATGTCAGATACCAGTTATCTGGATTGGCCATTTTTTGCGCCACAACACCGCCAGTTGCAGCAAAGCCTCGATGCCTGGGCTGCCGGGCATATTCCTGAACAACACCCGCACGATGTCGATCAGGCCTGCCGCGATCTGGTGAAGTCGCTGGGCGAGGCGGGCTGGCTCCGGCATGCCATCGGTGGCACTGCTTACGGCGCCGCATCGGACGTCATCGACACACGTGCGATTTGCTTAATCCGCGAGACGCTGGCAAGACATTCGGGTCTGGCAGATTTTGCTTTTGCCATGCAGGGGCTGGGTTCTGGCGCGATCAGTTTGTTTGGTACTGAGCAGCACAAACAGCACTACCTGAGCAAAGTCGGGCGCGGCGAAGCCATTGCTGCCTTTGCTTTATCCGAGCCAGATGCCGGTTCGGATGTCGCTGCCATGCAATGTTCTGCTGAATTGGTACACAGCGCAGACGGCGACTATTACGTATTGAATGGCGAAAAAACCTGGATATCCAATGGTGGCATCGCCGATATCTATGTGCTGTTTGCCCGCACTGGCGAAGCACCGGGCGCACGCGGCATCAGCGCATTCATCGTGGAAGCCGGTACGCCGGGATTCGAGATCGCCGAACGCATTGACGTGATCGCGCCGCACCCGCTGGCAAAACTGCGTTTTCAGCAATGCCGGATTCCCGTCAGTCAGCGCCTCGGTGAAGCCGGGCAGGGTTTTAAAGTCGCGATGGCGACACTCGACATTTTCCGCACCTCGGTTGCCGCTGCATCGCTGGGGTTTGCGCGCCGTGCTTTGGACGAGGCACTGCAACGCGCCACGACGCGCAAGATGTTTGGCCAAACACTGGCCGATTTTCAATTGACACAAGCCAAATTCGCACAAATGGCAACCGCCATCGATAGCTCGGCATTGCTGGTTTATCGCGCCGCCTGGCAACGCGATCAGGGTAAAAAAGTCACCAAAGAAGCAGCGATGGCGAAGCTGACCGCGACCGAAAGCGCGCAACAAGTGATCGATGCAGCCGTGCAGATGTTCGGCGGTCTGGGCGTTGTCAGTGATATGCCGGTTGAGCGCCTGTATCGCGAAATCCGTTCGCTGCGCATTTACGAAGGCGCGACCGAAGTGCAGCAGTTGATCATCGCCAGAGAAATGCTCAAAGACTACGCGGCAACATGAGATTTCAGACGACATTGCCGATACGCTTTGCGCACTGCGACCCGGCCGGTATCGTGTTTTATCCACGTTATTTTGAAATGATGAACGGTGTCGTGGAAGACTGGTGCGCGCAGAGTCTGGGCTGGAGTTTTCACGAAATGCATCTGGTGCGCGGCATTGGTTTGCCGACCGTGCATATAGAAACGGATTTCATTAAACCCAGTCAGCTCGGTGAAACATTGCATGCCAGCTTGCAGGTGCAAAAAATCGGCGGTGCCTCGGTTCATCTTGAACTACAGTTTTGCGGTGCAGACGATGATCTCAGAGTGAAGGTGCAATTAGTGCTGGTGACGATGGATTTACAAAAACATCGGGCTATCGCGATACCGGAAGAATTAAAACAGCGCATGCAGCCTTACTGCTGCGCGTGAATACAAACAAGGATTAGCATGAACATACTTCAACCAGAGGGCTGGGCCAGACCACGCGGTTATTCCAACGGCATCGCCGCAAGCGGGCGCACCGTATGCGTCAGCGGCATGGTTGGCTGGGATGCGCACGGGCAATTCCATACCGATGACTTTGCCGGACAAGTCCGACAGGCTCTGCAAAACGTCGTGGACGTATTGGCCGAGGCAAATGCGCGACCTGAGCACATCGTACGCATGACCTGGTACGTCATCGACAAAAAAGAATACGTCGGCGCCTATAAGGAAATTGGTGACGCCTACCGCGACATCATCGGGCGCCATTATCCGACCATGACGGCCGTGCAGGTTGTCGCCCTGATCGAAGACCGCGCCAAAGTTGAAATCGAAGTGACGGCCATTGTTCCGGATGCCGACAGTTGAATCCGGAGAGCGCAGCCCTGGCTGCCGGGGCTGAAATTTTATTGCGGCCTGGCAAACTGGTGCAGCGCTGGTTTCGCGTATACTAGTCAGCTGTGCTTGTTTGCGAAAACACGTCGGCACCTGCGGTGTTTGACGTTGACAGGACTAACGCAAAATTGCTTCAGCTAGACGCGTCACAGCAGTTTTGCGTTAGTCCGATAAATACCAGACCTTCACCCTAATTAAAGACAAGACGAAAGCAAAATTGTCGCGATCATGTGCTGCGATACAGTCAGCAACATGCGTTGCAACACGGTCATGACGATTTTGCCGCAGTCATCAACGATATAAAAATCAGACAGGAGAAACTAGATGGCCAAAGCGACATTTCAGTGGGAAGATCCTTTGTTATTGTCTTCGCAGTTGAGCGATGAAGAGCGCATGGTGCAAGATGCTGCCCGTGCTTATTGCGAAGAAAAACTGGCGCCACGCGTGCTGGAAGCGTTCCGTCATGAAAAAACCGATCCGGCAATCTTCCGCGAAATGGGGACTCTGGGCATGCTCGGTTCCATGATCCCGACCGAATATGGCGGCGCTGGCCTCAATTATGTCTGCTACGGCCTGGTTGCACGCGAAGTCGAACGTGTTGATTCCGGTTATCGCTCCATGATGAGCGTGCAAAGCTCTTTGGTCATGGTGCCGATCAATGAATTCGGCAGCGAAGCACAAAAACAAAAATACCTGCCAAAACTGGCCACCGGCGAATGGATAGGCTGCTTTGGTCTGACCGAGCCGAATCACGGTTCCGACCCTGGCAGTATGGTGACCCGCGCGAAAACCGTGCCCGGCGGTTACTCGTTGTCCGGCGCCAAAATGTGGATCACCAATAGCCCGATCGCCGATGTCTTCGTGGTCTGGGCAAAAACTGACGATGGCCGCATCCGTGGCTTTATCCTCGAAAAAGGCTGGAAAGGATTGTCCGCTCCGGCGATTCACGGCAAGGTCGGCCTGCGCGCCTCAATCACCGGCGAAATCGTGATGGATGAAGTTTTCGTTCCGGAAGAAAACCTGATGCCGCATGT
>JAGWUK010000448.1 GCA_028868455.1 Burkholderiales bacterium
CGGAGGTAGCCCTTGGTATGAACAGCACAGCACTGATTGCGGCGCAACGACCAGTGAAACACAGGAAAATTATTGAAAACAGACACCATGGAGCGCAGATACATTCCGGCATTTTCCGTATCAGGCGATATGTTCCAATGGAGAGAACGATATGCCTGTGCTTGGTCGCTGAAAATGAAAACAGGAAGAAATTCCTGATTACCTTAAAAAATTACACGACCTAATTCGGCCAGACGAATTTGAATAAGGCAAGCATGCTTCGTATTCCTTCAACGAAGAATCAGGAGCGATACCAATGAATTCTCTTAAAAACAAGGTTGCCATTGTGACTGGCGCCAGCTCTGGAATTGGCCGGGCAACAGCTTTGCTTTTTGCGCGTATGGGCGCATCTGTGGTGGTAGGCGCGCGCCGCGAGAGTGAACTCAATTTACTTGTTGACGAAATTGAGAAAACGGGTGGACGTGCCGTCGCTGTTGTCGGCGATGCGAAAGACGAGTCTTTTGCGGTGGCGATGGTTCAACGTGCAATGGATGCTTTTGGCGGACTCGATATTGCTTTTAACAATGCAGGAACGTTGGGAGAAATGAGCCCGACAACCCAGCTATCCGCAACAAGCTGGCTTGACACAATAAACACCAATCTGTCCAGCGCGTTCTACGGTGCGAAACATCAGATTCCGGCGATGCTTGCACGCGGAGCCGGGTCTGTCATTTTCACCTCGACTTTTGTCGGCTACACGGCAGGTTTCCCCGGCGTCGCCGCTTATGCAGCGAGCAAAGCAGGTCTGATCGGTTTAACGCAATCTCTCGCCACAGAATTTGGCCCGGCAAACGTGCGCGTGAATGCCATACTTCCAGGCGGGACCGATACGCCCATGGGAAAACAAATGACAGACTCACCCGAAGCCTTGAGCTATGTTGAAAACCTCCACGCCCTTAAACGACTTGCAAAACCAGAAGAAATTGCACAGTCGGTTCTGCATCTTGCATCTGATGCCTCGTCATTCATGACTGGCGCCGCAATGCTGGTCGATGGAGGAATTTCAATTAATCGCAGCTAAATTATTTTACGCACGCTGTATCCGGCGCACCGTTTTTCGGCGCGCCCGGATTGTGCATGGTTCTGGTGAAGCGTCTCAGGCAGGTAGAGCAGGAGCAAATCGCCGATGTGAAAAAAGTGCAGAACACACTGAAAGCGAACTGCCCTCTGCACGCTTATCACCAGGGCATGCACCAATTTGGCTATTTACACGCTGGCTGGCGGTTGGCGCAGGATCCAGCCGTTTCCGTCGGGGTCATTAAACATGGCATAGCGTCCCCAGGGCTCTTCTTTGATTTCGCCAATGACCAGACCGCGACTGCGCAGCAGCAAGAGTTCTGCATCAATGTCGGCAGTATTGACCATCACGCCCTGAAGCCCGCCTGGCTTCATTTGATCGAACCAAGTGACCAGCGCGATCGTCACGCTTTGCCCACGCGGGGCAAGCTGAATCCAACGCATACCCGGCCCCATCGGTTCATCACGAACAAGTGCAAAGCCTAGTATGTCTTGGTAAAACTGCCTGGAACGCTGTTGATCACTGACCGGAACAGAGATAATTTCGAAGCCTTGAATGGCCATCACGCTCTCCTTGTGAACACGAATAACGAGTTAGAAAAACGCCTGCGGAGACATCCTCTCGACGGAACGGGCAGGACCTACGTTACTTATTCTGACGTTCCGGATCGCTGTGTGCCGACCTGATCAGATCACCTGTCCGAAGGCCACTTTTCGAATCGCTTGATACATGCGTTCAACAGATACCAGAACCGCGTTGCCGCCCCGCTCTGGCGGCAACCGGAACTTCATGCAAATCCAGAGCAACATCAACTACGCCTACTTTGGCCGATAAAGTGCGCAAAGCTTGTTGCCATCCGGATCGCGCACGTAAGCCAGGTACATGGCACCGAGTTTGCCTTCGCGCAGTCCTGGTGGATCTTCAATCGACTTCCCGCCATGTGCAACGGCAGTATCGTGGAATTGCTGCACCTGTTCTGGCGAAGTGCATTTGAACCCGATGGTGCTGCCATTGGCGAACGTTGCGGACTCACCATCTATCGGTTCACTGATGCAGAAGGTTCCACCGTCGTGCCGGTAGAACAGGCGCGTCTGCCCCGTACTATTCTGATTCCGCAGCGACTCACCTGCACCAAGTACGCCGAGCACGGCGTCATAGAAGCGCATTGAGCGCTCAATATCATTCGATCCAATCATCACGTGACTAAACATTGCCATATCTCCATAGTTTTCGGCCAACCAGCCAGCTAAATTATTGCAGGTTTGTCCGATGCTGGCTTGTCGCACCACCTCATGCCGCGCTGATTTGCCCGCACCAATCAGTCAATGCTAAGAAAGTGCATCTTCGCGCGCCATTTTTGAAAGCCATGTCAGAGATCAGTTTTATAACTCACTTCACCGTTCACTTCGGTGTTTGTCTGCTGACTGTCCTCGGTCGGATACGCTCTCTGCAAAAGCAACGACGCGCCTCCCAGCATCCACCAGCCAATGCCGATAAAAAATGCTGCGGTCAAAATTGCTCTCATCGAAAATCCAGCAGAGATGCCTGAAAAGATCACGGCAACAGAACTGATCGCGAGAAAAAGGAAGTACAGTCCAAAAAGTCGGACGGCTAAATTGAATATGTCTTTTGGATTCATGGTGTTTGAATTGTGAGCGCCACGCTTGCATCAGGCGAATTCATGTAACAGTACGCGTAGCGTCTGCAGGAATAAGGCGTTAAACCTCATCACCATGCCGGGCTGTGCGCCGCCGTCTAACAATAGCGAAAACGAACAGAAAATTTCCGACGATCAGTGCAATCGACACAAGCAGCACTGCAGGATAAATCCAGACTGCCGCACTCATTGCTTCGGCAATGGACTTGCCAAACTGAACGCCAAACAATCCGATTCCGATGAAAATTGTTGCGACGATCATCAATCTACTTTCGCGCGTGGACAAAGGTGCTTGCATTGACTTACTCCTCGGGATTAAGGAATGAATTTAACGATTGATCAGATATATAGAACTTACGAAAATCCGCTTCAGCAGCGATATAGCTCCCTTTTGTACGATGAGTACGATGAGTACGATATGTACCGCCTTCGTCGCTATGGTGTAGTCGGAAATTCAGACAACAAGTTGTCTGCCAACATAACGGACTTCCCCTGCAAGGGAAGTTTCCCCTGCACCAAAGGATGTTTCGCGTTGCTGGAACGATTTTGCGTCAGTCCTAACATAACCAAAACATTCTAATTTGGCAATTTATTTTTCTTCTCCGACACCCCACACGAATGCCTTCTTTCATTGGCTATCTTGAACAGAAACTCAGTACAGGCAGTCGAGAAAAGCACTAATGCGTGCATCTCATTTTGAAGCATTCAAGCGCGGGCGTTTGTCCTCAGTTTTC
>JAGWUK010000449.1 GCA_028868455.1 Burkholderiales bacterium
AGTCAATTGCGCGGTCAGGGCATCGGCCGCTGGATGATGGCGGAGGCGATTCAGATCGCGAAAGATCGCGGATGCCGCCTGGTGCAATTGACCAGTGATAAAAAACGCCAGGAAGCACACCGCTTTTACGGCAGTCTGGGATTTGTCGCTTCCCACGAAGGATTTAAGTTGCAACTAGAAAGCTGAAACTATGAATAGCCAATTTCGACAACCTTTGCCCGGCACCAAGCTGGACTACTTCGATGCGCGCGCAGCCGTCGATACGATACAACCAGGCGCTTACGACAAGCTGCCTTATACGTCGCGTGTGCTGGCAGAAAATCTGGTGCGTCGCTGCGACCCGGCGAGCCTGACCGACTCATTGAAGCAACTGATAGAACGCAAGCGCGAACTCGATTTCCCGTGGTTCCCGGCACGTGTCGTCTGTCACGATATTCTGGGACAAACTGCCTTGGTCGATCTGGCTGGTCTGCGCGATGCGATTGCCGATCAAGGCGGCGATCCGGCGCAAGTCAATCCCGTCGTGCCGGTGCAACTGATCGTCGATCACTCGCTGGCCGTCGAATGTGGTGGTTTCGATCCCGATGCCTTTGAGAAAAACCGCGCGATTGAAGACCGCCGTAACGAAGATCGCTTTCACTTCATCAATTGGACCAAGCTCGCGTTTAAAAACGTCGAAGTTATCCCGCCGGGTAACGGCATCATGCATCAGATCAATCTGGAACGCATGTCGCCCGTCATCCATGCGCAAAACGGTGTCGCGTTCCCGGATACGCTGGTCGGTACCGATAGTCACACACCGCACGTTGACTCGCTGGGCGTGATCGCGATTGGTGTCGGCGGACTGGAAGCCGAAAACGTCATGCTGGGTCGCGCCTCGTGGATGCGCCTGCCAGATATTATTGGCGTTGAACTGTCCGGCAAGCCGCAGCCAGGCATCACGGCGACGGACGTCGTATTGGCGCTTACCGAATTTTTGCGCAAATCCAAAGTGGTCGGCGCATATCTGGAATTTTATGGTGCCGGTGCAGCCGCACTGACGCTGGGCGATCGCGCGACGATCTCCAACATGGCACCGGAGTATGGCGCAACGGCAGCGATGTTCAGCATCGACCAGCAAACCATCGCCTATCTGAAACTCACAGGCCGCAGTGATGAGCAAGTTGCGCTGGTCGAAAATTATGCGAAGACGGCCGGCTTGTGGTCAGATAGCCTTGTCAATGCCGAATATGAACGCGTCCTGCAATTTGATTTGTCTTCCGTTGTGCGCAATATGGCTGGCCCGTCGAACCCGCATGCCCGCGTGGCAACTGCTGACCTGGCTGCCAAAGGCATCGCTGGTGCCTGGGACGATGTCGCCGGTCAGATGCCGGATGGCGCGGTGATTATTGCCGCCATCACCAGTTGCACGAATACCTCGAATCCGCGTAACGTGATCGCCGCCGGTTTGCTCGCACGCAACGCAAATCGTCTCGGCCTGACTCGCAAACCGTGGGTCAAATCTTCGCTGGCACCAGGCTCTAAAGCCGTTAGCCTCTACCTCGAAGAAGCAGGTCTGATGCCAGAGTTGGAAAAACTCGGTTTCGGCGTCGTCGCATATGCCTGCACATCGTGCAACGGCATGTCCGGTGCGCTTGATCCGGTAATTCAGCAAGAGATCATTGATCGCGATCTGTATGCGACGGCGGTCTTGTCGGGCAACCGTAATTTCGATGGACGTATTCATCCGTATGCAAAACAGGCTTTCCTCGCTTCGCCACCGTTGGTGGTTGCCTATGCGATCGCCGGCACCATCCGTTTTGACATCGAAAAAGATGTGCTGACCATCGTTGATGGCAAAGAAATTCGTTTGCAAGACATCTGGCCGACGGACGAAGAAATCGATGCGATCGTCAAGTCCAGCGTCAAGCCAGAAATGTTCCGCAAAGTCTACGAGCCGATGTTCGCGATTTCGACTGAAAAAGCCGCCAGTGTGCCGCCTCTGTACGACTGGCGTGCGCCATCCACCTATATCCGCCGCCCACCGTATTGGGAAGGTGCATTGGCTGGCGCCCGCACGATGACAGGCATGCGTCCGCTGGCTGTGTTGGGTGACAACATCACGACTGATCATTTGTCGCCATCGAACGCGATCATGCTCGATAGTGCCGCCGGTGAATACCTGGCAAAAATGGGCTTGCCGGAAGAAGATTTCAATTCTTACGCAACCCATCGTGGCGACCACCTGACCGCACAACGCGCAACGTTTGCCAACCCGACTTTGAAAAACGAAATGGTGCGTGATGCCGACGGCAAGATCAAGGCCGGTTCGCTGGCGCGCATTGAGCCGGAAGGCAAAGTCACGCGCATGTGGGAAGCCATCGAGACCTACATGGAACGCAAGCAGCCGCTGATCATTGTAGCTGGCGCTGATTACGGTCAGGGTTCTTCGCGCGACTGGGCAGCCAAAGGCGTGCGTCTGGCAGGTGTCGAAGTGATCGCGGCTGAAGGGTTTGAGCGCATTCACCGCACGAATCTGATCGGTATGGGTGTCTTGCCTCTGGAATTCAAAGCGGGCGTCAATCGCCTGACGCTGAATCTGGACGGTACGGAAACCTATGATGTGATTGGCGAACGCACACCGCGTGCGGACCTGACCCTGGTGATTCATCGCAAAAACGGTGAACGGCTGGACGTGCCAATGACATGCCGGCTTGATACCGCAGAAGAAGTGTCGATTTACGAAGCCGGCGGTGTCTTGCAACGGTTTGCTCAAGACTTTTTGGAGTCGACCAAAGCGGCTTGATTGTTGTCAACCTCGCGAAACGAAGGTAGGGCGCGCTGAACGTAGCATTTGGCCGACAAGGATGCCGATGCACATGGCGCGCCCTACGCGAGCAGTTTCAGGATTTTCAGATTTAAAAGATACGAAAGATTAACGATGGCCCATCCAGCTCAAATTAAAATTCCCGCAACCTATATCCGTGGTGGCACCAGCAAGGGCGTATTTTTCCGTGTGCAGGATTTGCCAGCCGCGGCGCAAGTACCGGGCGCAGCGCGCGATGCCTTGCTGTTGCGTGTGATCGGCAGCCCCGATCCTTATGGTAAGCAGATTGACGGCATGGGTGGTGCCACTTCCAGTACCAGTAAAACCGTGATTCTGGCGAAAAGCAGCCAGCCAGATCACGATGTCGATTATCTGTTTGGTCAGGTCGCGATTGATAAAGCCTTTGTTGACTGGAGTGGCAATTGCGGCAATCTGTCGGCAGCGGTCGGCTCATTTGCGATTGCCAGCGGCTTGGTCGATGCCAGTCGTGTTCCGTATAACGGTGTCGCGGTGGTGCGTATCTGGCAAGCGAATATCAGTAAAACCATCATTGCACACGTTCCCATTACCAATGGTGAAGTGCAGGAAACCGGAGACTTCGAACTTGACGGCGTGACCTTTCCTGCGGCTGAAGTGCA
>JAGWUK010000450.1 GCA_028868455.1 Burkholderiales bacterium
GGAACTTCTTTTTCTACCGGCGGCAATAATCTTTTGAGTCTGGCTGCCGGCAACTATGCAACGGCAGGCTCTGTTCTGCCTGGTAAAGGTTTGTCTATCGGTATCTTTAAGCAAATAAATGGACAGTTGGGTCTGGGTGCATTGGCGCATGCCTTGCAAACTGACGGCGGCGCCAATATTTTGTCGATGCCAAACCTGGTCACGCTGGATAACGAAGAAGCCAAAATCGTCGTCGGGAAAAATGTACCGTTTGTGACAGGTCAGTACACATCGACCGCCAGCACAGGTTCATCAAGCGTGAATCCTTTCCAGACGATTGAACGCAAGGACGTTGGCCTGAAACTGACGGTGAAGCCGCAGATTTCTGAAGGCGGCACCGTCAAATTGTCGATCTATCAGGAAAGCTCCAGTGTCGATGACGCCACCAATGCTTCCGGAATTATCACAAAACAACGCTCAATTTCCACCAATGTACTTGTCGACGATGGACAGATCATTGCCTTAGGCGGACTGATGGAAGACAGTACCTCCGACAGCGTAGAAAAAGTGACAGGCCTCGGCGATATTCCCGTCATTGGCAATTTGTTTAAGTATCAGACAGTCAAACGTGGCAAAACCAATCTGATGGTCTTTTTGCGCCCAACCGTGATACGTAATCCAGAGCAAAGCAATTCGGTCTCAACAGATCGTTACGACTATATGCGCACACAAATTGTCCCTTTAAAAGATGGCGAGGCCCAACCAGCATTACCTAAGCTGGAAAAGGGAAAATTGATGACAACACCGATGTTGATGGCCCCGGCGAAGACTGATTCGTCTGTTAAGGAAAGCAAATAATCATGCTGGAAAACCGGTTATTGCCATACGGATTTGCACGCGATTTTTCGGTGCTGGCGAGTCGCGATACGTCGCTTTCGCATGCTCCCGTGGAATTGGCTGTCTGCGCTCAAACGGCACCTGCCGCCATTGCTGAAGTCGGACGCCGGTTTGGCAAGGTCAAGCTTGTGATGTTGCCAGTGGAAGAATTGAATCAGGCAATTGCTAAAGCTTACGCAGGCTCGGGCGGCGATGCTGCTGACGTGGTCGGGGAGGTTGAATCTGATCTTGATCTCGCAAAATTAATGCTGGATATGCCAGCCGTTGAGGATTTGCTGGAATCGGCCGACGATGCTCCGGTAATCCGGATGATCAATGCGTTGTTGACACAAGCGCTGCGTGACGGTGCTTCAGATATTCACATCGAACCGTTCGAGCAGATTTCCATTGTCCGTTTCAGGGTGGACGGCTCTTTGCGAGATGTGGTGCGACCTAAAAAAGCGATACATGCATCCTTGATTTCGCGTATCAAAATCATGGCGCAACTCGATATTGCAGAAAAACGCTTACCGCAAGATGGGCGGATAACTTTGCGTATCGGAGGAAAACCTGTCGATGTGCGTGTTTCGACTTTGCCAACCGGACATGGCGAGCGTGCCGTATTGCGCCTGCTGGATAAAGAAGCGGGACGTCTGGATCTGAGTAATCTAGGCATGAGCCAGGAAGTGCTGGCGCAATTTGATAAACTCATCGCGCAACCACATGGCATTGTCCTCGTTACCGGCCCGACAGGGTCGGGAAAAACGACAACTTTGTATGCCGCCTTGTCGCGCGTGAATGCCGGAACGACCAATATTTTGACGGTTGAAGATCCGATTGAGTATGAGCTGGCCGGCGTTGGGCAAACTCAAGTTAATCCGCGGATCGACATGACTTTCGCCAAGGCGCTGCGGGCAATTTTACGGCAGGATCCTGATGTCATCATGATCGGCGAGATCCGTGATCTGGAGACGGCACAAATTGCTGTGCAGGCATCGCTGACCGGGCATCTGGTTTTGGCCACTTTGCACACCAATGATTCGGCGGCTGCGGTAACGCGTTTGCTGGATATGGGAATAGAACCATTCCTTTTGTCTTCGTCATTATTAGGCGTAGTTGCTCAACGGCTGGTGCGTAAGTTGTGTACGCATTGCAGTCGCGAAGAAGGTGGGAAATGGCACGCTGTCGGATGTGAACATTGCGGCCATACCGGGTATCAGGGCCGCGTAGGTGTCTACGAATTATTGCTCACCACGGAAGATATCCGTGCGCAAATTCATCATCAGGCTGCCGAGGCAGAGATCAGGGCCGCAGCTCAAAAAAATGGAATGAAAACCATGCGTGAAGATGGCGATCGCTGGTTGCGAAGCGGTGTTACCACTGCTGAAGAAGTCTTGCGCGTTACTAAGGATTAAGAATCGTGCCCGCATTTCGATATGAAGCCGTTGATAGCGGCGGCGTCACCAGTAAAGGCGTCTTGAGCGCGGATAGTGCGCGTGCCGCCCGCAGCGATTTACGCAGTCAGGGATTGGTACCCGTCAACGTTGAGCCGATTAATAATCAGACTGAAGATGGTGCGCGCAAAAACAGGAGCTTGTTTGGTGATCGCTTGTCTACGGTTGAACTGGCCTTGTTTACGCGGCAATTGGCCAGTTTGCTGGAAGCCGGATTGCCGCTTGAGCAATCCTTGTCCGCTTTGCTGGAGCAAGCAGAACGACCATTTATACGGGATTTGATTGCTTCAATCCGCTCTGAAGTCATGGCCGGAGCAGCGCTATCTGATGCACTGAAACAGCATCAGAACGATTTCGCAGATATTTATTGCGCACTGGTCGCATCGGGTGAGCAGATCGGACATTTGTCTCGCGTTTTGTCTCGTCTCGCCGATTATATTGAGCGGCGCAATGCGCTGGTTCAGAAGGTCAAACTGGCATTTACCTATCCGGCAATTGTCACTGTCGTTGCATTTGCAATCGTCATATTTCTGCTGACTTATGTGGTGCCGCAAATTGTTTCGGTCTTCGCAAACACCAAACAAAAATTGCCGTTTTTAACGGTCGCCATGTTGGCAATTTCTGATTTTGTGCGTAGCTATGGCTGGGTATTGGCGTCGGTTTTCGTTGGCGGTTTTTTCCTGTGGCGATTGGCATTGAGAAACCCGGAAATCAAGATGCGCTGGCACACTTGGTTATTAACTTCACCTTTATATGGCAAGTTTGAGCGCAGCCTGAACACTGCCCGATTTGCCAGTACGCTGGCGATTACAACAGGTTCTGGCGTGCCGATTCTGCGCGCCTTGCAAACCAGTCGCGAAACCTTATCCAACGTCGCAATGCGTGAACAAGTTGAGGAAGCGACAGCCAGTGTCAGGGAAGGGGTGAGCCTTGCACGCGCCTTGTCCGCACATAAGCATTTCCCGCCTATGTTGATTCATATGATACGTGCAGGCGAAGTCACGGGTGAATTGCCGGCAATGCTGGAGCGGGCATCGAACGCTCAGGAGCAAGATCTGGAGCGACGCGCATTGACAATTGCAGGTTTGCTGGAACCAGCGCTGATACTGGCAATGGGCGTTGTG
>JAGWUK010000013.1 GCA_028868455.1 Burkholderiales bacterium
TCTAATCGCGGTTTGGGTAATGCCTGGCTGAAAACAAGTTGTCTGTTTTTTGCCACAACAAACAGCCGAAACCGGAAACATTATTGCTCGCAAGATGAATGACTGCGCAATGCAACGATTAATACGCCTCTGACTTTGCCAGAACGATTGCCATACGCCAATAAGTGCAAACAGGACATTTTGATGTCATACGGCCTTGTTATAGTCTGGCGCGGGGTAAACATACGAGCCGCATTTTTCGGCGCCTGACGAACATAGTGAGTAAGTCCCAAATCAAGAAAAGAAAGTAGTAACACCCGCAATTGCATGAACATCGCCGCTGACACATTCCGACAAAAAAACAGAAACCGCTGGTTACTGTATTTGTTGCTGCCCGCCTTAATGCTGGCGCAATGGGTAGGGCTGTCGCATCGCATGTCGCATTTCAGCGGCGCGGACGGCAAGCCGGTCGTCACGCAATTCGTCAAAGCCGGACCGCTTTGGCAACTGTACCAAAGCAGCACGACTGACAATGCAGGGCATTCTTGTTCACTGTATGACGCCGCGACTTCGCCTGCCTATTTGCATGCGCTGCCACCTGTTATCGTCTGCCAGGCGGGCAAACCCGTCGCAACACCGGAACGAAATCGCACAGTCTGGCTGGCGCGAATACGCCCGCCCTTTTCTTCACGCGCTCCACCCTCATTCCTGAGCATCTGAAATCAGAACAAGGTACTCCCTTGATTTGCTGATTTTTTTACGCTTTGTTCAGACCATTCAAAAAGAATGGGGTTTACGCAAAACCGTTCCAACGGCTTGAAGGCATTTCGTCGACTGAATACACATGCCGTCGTCGCCATGACCTACCGAATCAATTTTGCATAAGCCCTAAAAATGGTCTGTTGTCTCACTATGCAATGTCTCAGGAATCACTATGATGTTTCGACGCACACTGGCTGCCAGCGCAGTCCTTTCTCTCTTCACGCAATTCAACGGTATGGCATACGCCGAAGGCAATGCCATCAACACGGTCGTCGTTTCTGCCAACCCGATCGGCAGCGACGAAAGTATGCAGGTACTGACGCCGGCCAAAGTTTTATCCGGTCCGGAATTACGCGCCAAACTCGGTACTTCGCTGGGCGACACGCTGGGCAGCGAACTTGGTGTCGCCGCATCGGGTTTCGGTGCCGGCGCCTCGCGCCCCATCATTCGCGGACTGGAAGGCCCGCGCGTAAAAATTCTGCAAAACGGCATGGGCGTCGCCGACGTATCCAGCTTATCCAATGACCACGCGGTTGCCAGCGAAAGTTCAACGGCACAGCAAATCGAAGTCTTGCGCGGCCCTGCCGCTTTGCTATATGGCAGCGGGGCAATCGGCGGACTGGTCAATGTCGTCGACGGTCGCATCCCGACCACACTGAACAAACAATTGACTGGCGAAGCGGAAGTGCGTCTGGGCTCCGTCAATCAGGAAAAAGGCGCATCGTTTTCGCTGGATGGCGCCAGCGGAGATATCGGCCTGCATCTGGAAGGAAATAGCAGGGATACGGGCAATTACAAGATTCCCGGCAATCCCGACATCCATGCTATCAATACCGGAAGCCAGCGTCTGCCGACCAGCTTCACGCACGAGTCCACGCTGGGCTTCGGTGCATCCCTGATACGTTCCTGGGGACACGTTGGCGCTGCGTTAGAAAACCTCGACAATCATTACGGCATCCCGACGGCTGAACGTTCGTATATCGACATGAAGCAAAACCGCCTGGACGTTGACGGCGAATATTTAGCACCTATGCCTGGATTTGATAAATTGAAATTCAAGCTCAGCGGCACTGATTATCAACACACCGAAAAAGCCGAAGACGGTACACCAGCGACGATTTTCAAAAATCGACTGCTTGAGAGCCGCATAGAACTGTCGCATCCAGACCTGGCCGGCTGGCAAGGAAGCTGGGGATTGCAGACCGAACAGGTTAAGTTCTCTGCACTGTCCGCGGCGACCGGGCGCGCCGACACAGTGCCGTCGACCAAGTCGACTTCGATTGCCGTGTTTGCTGTCGAACAAAAACAATTTGGCGATGTCATGGCCAGCGCCGGTGCGCGGCTTGACAATGTACAGCGCACTCCGGATGCGGGCACCGGCCTGATCAGCCGCGAATTTAATCTGGCATCGGCATCGGCAGGCGGATTGTGGCAATTCACACATGGTTATGGCGCTGGCCTCAGCGTCTCGCTGGCACAACGCGCACCAGCCATAGAGGAATTGTATTCGGCTGGCCCGCATGAATCGACAGCGACCTTCGACATCGGCGACGCCCATCTGAAAAAAGAAGTATCGCGCAATCTGGAATTCACCTTGCAAAAAACGACCGGTATCGTGCGTTGGAAAGTGAATGCCTTCCTGAACAAAGTCAGCAATTACATCTACGGGCATTCCAACGGTATCAAAGTAGACGCAGAAGGCGTCCCACAAGCTGATGCGGAATTTATGCGCCGCAATTGGTCACAAGCATCAGCCACCATACGCGGCGGCGAGGCCGAACTCAGCTACAACCAGTTTGGTGACGGTTTGTCGGCACGCGCATTTGCCGATACATCGCGTGGGACATTGGATGATCTGGGAAGTCTGCCCTTACAACCAGCAACGCGCAGCGGCATTGAAATCGCATATAAAAAAGGCGGCTGGCACAGCAATCTGAATATCTTGCATGCCTTTCGCCAGGACAGACTGGCCAGCTTTGAAGACTTCGTGACACCTGCCTATACCAAGGTCGATGTCGGTCTGAACTATACCCACCCGTATCAGAATGTGCAGCTGACCTGGTTCCTGATGGCGAAAAATATCTTGAATCAGGATATCCGTTTGTCGACTTCCGTGTTGAAGGAAACCGTGCCTCAGCCCGGCAGGAACTTCATGGCAGGCGTCAGAGCGACCTTCTGAGCGAGATAAAGTGTAAAAAGATGTAAAAGTTTCGCCAAAATCTTGCCAACGGCGAAGTTTGACAGAGGCAGTCAAATGCCTCTGTTTCATGTCTTTTTTCCGCGATTTTGATATCGTAATCAACGAAATTCAAAGTAAATTGCAAGATGATTTCCGAAAAAACTGAATCTTGTTGCTGGCGGCAGTGAACCATTCAGCCTTAAATCGGAATATACTAAGCATCTGTCAAATTCGCTGCCAAGTGCTTAGCACACCAATTCTAGATTAGGAATAAAGTGGGGATTTTTTCTCTTTTCGGTAAAAAGGGTGGTAAGAAGGAAGATCGCTCCACCGAGAAATCTTCCTCGAAAAACACTCGCTCAAAAAGCGGGAATTCCGTCATTGGCGGATTTCAGGACAGCGAGATTTTCAGCAATTCCATCATTGCGCAACGTCATATTGCCCGCGCAACAGAACGTAAAATCGACGCAATTGAATTTGAAATGTCACGCGACATTGTCAAAACGCGTCCTCCGGCAGTGACGAAATTCGACATCACGGCGCCGACCCAGCCGCTGGAGCAAAAACATCTGGCAATGGATTTTCAGACCACGTTGCCCATGGCCTTGCCTACCGATTACATGCTTGGCCAACATTCTGAAATGTCGATGGCCGCCTTTGCACAAAGTGAATCCGTACCGGTACTTGAAGAGGCGGCGATTTTATTCGCCAGCGGTCAGAATCAGGTTGCAGAGCAAATGCTGATTTCGGCAGTCCATCATCAGCAACTGGGCAATGCGACCGAAATCGCCTGGCAAATGTTATTTGACTTTTATCGTCTGACTAACGACCAGTATAAATTTGAAAGCCTGTCTCTCGATTACGCCAATAAGTTCGAAACCTCACCACCTTTGTGGCCAGAACATGCCAACAATAATGATGCGGAGGCAGAGACCCATCACGATGGTACGACCATCGGCGTCACCTTTCCGTCCAAGCTGGATGCAGGGATCGTTAAAGTGCTTGAAAAAATGCAGCAAAGCGCATTGAAAAGCCCGAGCCTGCGACTTGATTTCACCCGCGTCAAAGAAGTCGACCCTATTGGTTGTGGCTTATTACTGCGCGCCATCAAGCAATTAAAAAAATCTGGCCATGAACTGATGCTGGTTTCTGCGCAAGCCATGGTGGACAAAATCCGTGCCATCCTCGAAGTCGGACGACGGGACGAAACAGAAGCCCCATGGCTGCTGATACTTGAGATCTTGCAGCTATTGCATCTCGAAAAAGCGTTTGAAGAAGTCAGCATGGACTATTGCGTGACTTTTGAAGTATCCCCGCCTTCGTTTGAAGCCCCCAAAAACAAAGTCATCAGCTCCTTCCCGGAAATCGTCGTCCCCGAAGAAGAAATGTCAGATCGCTTCAAGATGCCGACCGTGGTGGAAGGCAAGACTGAAGCATTGATCAAACGCATCAATGAGCAAGCCGCCCACCACAATCCGCTGGTGCTGGATTGCTCTCAGCTGGAACGCGTCGAATTTGGTGCCTCGGCCGAACTGATGAATGGACTGGCACCGATCGCCAGCAAAAGCGGGATGACTATCCGGTTTGAAGAAGTCAATTATCTGGTTATGATGTTATTTAATGCCATGGGCCTGAAAAATATCGCCAGCATCAGTGCCCGCAAACACTAAAGTTCGCTTGTAATTCAACAGAACTACCCCATTTTCGAGATAATCGGGATTCTTGCCCGAAGATCAGCCTGACATCAACACGCCCGCATTCTGCCAGTTTGCGCGTCGCCAGGCCGATTGATCAAAAACAATGAGGATCACATGGAACAATTTCACGGCACCACCATACTCACCGTCAGGCGCGGGAATCTTGTCGCGCTGGGTGGCGATGGACAGGTCACTTTAGGCAATATCGTGATGAAAGGCACTGCCCGCAAAGTCCGCAAGCTATACCACAATAAGGTACTGGCCGGATTTGCCGGTGGCACAGCCGATGCCTTCACACTCATAGAACGCTTCGAAGCCAAACTGGAAAAGCATCAGGGGCACCTGATGCGCGCCTCGGTTGAGCTGGCCAAAGACTGGCGCACAGACCGCATGTTGCGTCGCCTCGAAGCGATGTTGCTGGTCGCCGACAAGGACAGTACATTGGTCATCACGGGCAACGGTGACGTGCTTGAACCCAACGACGGTATTGGCGCCATCGGCTCCGGCGGCACCTATGCGCAATCGGCAGCGATCGCGCTGTTTCAGAATACCGAGTTATCACCAGTCGAAATTGTCAAAAAATCGCTGACGATTGCAGGCGAGTTGTGTATTTATACCAATTTGTCACACACCATAGAAACCCTGGAATAAATCCGGATGCCGCAGCATTGACGCAATGATGCGGGTTACGATGAAATAGTAATTGGAATTAACATGAATATGACCCCGCAAGAGATCGTCTCAGAACTCGATAAACATGTGGTTGGCCAGGGCAAAGCCAAACGCGCTGTGGCTATTGCCTTGCGCAATCGCTGGCGCCGCCAGCAGGTGCAAGAACCGCTGCGCCAGGAAATCACACCTAAAAACATCCTGATGATAGGCCCGACAGGCGTTGGTAAAACTGAAATCGCGCGCCGTCTGGCCAAGCTGGCCGATGCGCCCTTCATCAAAATTGAAGCCACCAAATTCACCGAAGTCGGCTACGTCGGTCGCGATGTCGATACCATCATTCGTGATCTGGTAGACATTGGCATCAAACAAACCCGGGAAGTAGCCACGCGCAGAGTGCGTGCCCGCGCAGAAGATGCCGCAGAAGATCGCGTACTGGATTTGCTGTTGCCACCAGCGCGTGACTTTGGTTTCCATCCGAATGAAACCGAGGCGGCACCAGCCGATAACACGACGCGCCAAACTTTCCGCAAGCGTCTGCGCGAAGGAGCTTTAGACGACAAGGAAATTGAAATTGAGCTCGCCGAACCGGTCGCACACATGGAAATCATGGCGCCGCCCGGTATGGAAGAAATGACCGAGCAAATCAAGACCATGTTTTCCGGCATGGGCAATGGCCGCAAAAAATCGCGCAAGCTGAAAATCCAGGATGCAATGAAATTGCTGATTGAAGAAGAAGCCGCCAAACTGGTCAATGAAGATGATCTGAAGCAGGAAGCGATCAGCAACGTCGAGCAAAACGGTATTGTTTTTCTGGATGAAATCGACAAGATCGCATCCCGTTCCGAGGCCGGTGGCGCTGAAGTTTCGCGCGCTGGTGTGCAGCGCGACCTGTTGCCGCTGGTGGAAGGCACGACCGTCAATACCAAATACGGCATGGTCAAGACCGATCATATTTTGTTCATCGCATCCGGTGCCTTTCATCTGGCGAAACCTTCCGATCTGATTCCGGAATTGCAAGGCCGTTTCCCGATTCGCGTTGAACTGGAATCGCTGTCGATTGCCGACTTTGAACGCATTCTGACGAGTACCGACGCGTGCCTGACACGTCAATACGAGGCGCTGCTGGCAACCGAAGATGTGAAGATCGACT
Organism: Burkholderiales bacterium; assembly: GCA_028868455.1. Taxonomy (GTDB): domain Bacteria; phylum Pseudomonadota; class Gammaproteobacteria; order Burkholderiales; family Burkholderiaceae_D; genus Undibacterium. Next base: position 6,440 of record JAGWUK010000013.1, read on the forward strand.
TTACGGCTGAGGGTGTGCAAAGACTGGCGGGGATTGCTTTTTCCGTTAATGAAACAACCGAGAATATTGGCGCCCGCCGCTTATATACGGTAATGGAAAAACTGCTGGAAGAAATTTCTTTCGATGCGCATCAAAACTCCGGCACGACTGTCGTGATTGACGCGGCTTATGTCGATCAACGCTTACAAGCCCTATCCGTCGACGAAGACTTGTCGCGCTACGTGCTGTAAGCCGAAACGGCGGAAATTCTCTTCACTATCGCGAGGTGCAACATGGCAAACAAGGCACTGGCAACACGTCAACGTCTGCAATTCCGGCTTGAGCCCTCGCAATCCAAACCGCGTAATCCGTTCGCGCTGGCTGCTCGCCAGCGTGTCGCCGGATCCCACAAAAAATCGGCCACTGCGGTACGCCAACAACAAAAAATTGCCTTGAAAAAGAAACTGGTAGATGATGAAACTTAGCCTGGTGCTGAAGTTTTCTACCGATTGAACGCCGACGCCTGTCGTCTTATTGAGAGCAATTCACGTCGTGCGGCAACCCAGACCAGACTCATTGTCAGATTGCCTTGATCGGAATCGATTTTCTGCTTGGGAGGGATGGTGCCTGGAAATCGCCGCCGCAAAGTTTTACGCAAACGAAAACAGCTATTGCGCCGACGCGATATCGTCACGCGTATGCTGGTGGATCTCGGCGTGCAATATCTGGATAGCCTGGGCTTGCACAAGGCGAGCGAATTCTTGCGGCGTCAGAATGTGCCGGACAATGTGATTGTGCGTGTGCTGCAATTTCCACAACTGCGCCGCCGGTATTAAATTGACGTGCAGTGCTTATTCATCCCGGCAAACTTAGTCCTGCTCTTGCTTGGCGTCCCTCGCCAATAAGCGCGCAATCATTTCTTGCGCAGACATACCATCAAATAACACGGCTGCGACCGCGTCGGTAATCGGCATATCGACATGCAGGCTGGCCGCCAGACTGCGTACGGCCTGCGTGCAGCGCACACCTTCCGCCACATGGCCCAGTTCTTTGACGATGACCTCCAGGGTTTTTCCCTGTGCCAGCGCCAGACCCACTTTGCGATTGCGCGACAAGTCGCCAGTGCAAGTCAGTATCAGATCGCCGACGCCCGTCAGCCCCATCAACGTATCAGAACGGCCGCCAAGCGCGACACCCAGCCGGCTGATTTCAGCCAGTCCGCGCGTGATCAGCGCGGCGCGGGCGTTCAGACCCAGACCCAGCCCGTCTGCCACGCCCGTGGCAATCGCCAGAATATTTTTTACCGCGCCGCCGACTTCGACGCCAACCAGGTCGTCGCAGGAATACACGCGCATGGCATTCCCATGCAAGGCGTCCACTACGCGCAAACAGAGTTCCGGCGATGTGGATGCGATCGTCAGCGCACACGGCAGGCCTTGCGCGACTTCTTGCGCAAACGATGGCCCGGATAAGGCACCGATTGCCACCTGCTCACCCAGCACCTGTTGCGCGACCTGATGCGGTAACAGCTGACTACCTTCTTCAAACCCCTTGCACAACCAGATAATGTTCTTAGGTTGGTACGGTTTGCAGGCTTCCAGCGTTGGTCGCAACCCGGCCACCGAAGTGGCGATCACCAGCAAGCTGTCGTCAGTGGCAATGTGCGCCATTGCGGTTGCCAGATCGGCACTGTATTGCAATTGCTCAGGAAGGGGAAAGCCGGGTAAATAGGCGCTGTTTTCATGCTGGCTCGACATGGTATCGATGACTTGCGGATCGCGTGCCCACAGCAAAACTGCATTTTTGGCAGCCAATGCCACCGCCATTGCCGTACCCCAGGCACCGGCGCCTAATACACTAATATTCATATTGATCCCATTAAGCGTTGAGCATGAAACGGAGCAGAGTAAAACAACATACTCCTACCAGTATTTTTTGAAAGCGCTTTATTTCCGTGCGCTCTATGCCGATTTCTTTTGAAAACAGGGGGAGTATCCAAATAGACAAAGAGGACAGCATGCTGTCCTCTCGGTTTTCCGGATAGTACCGACCTGCAGGGAATGCGCTCAGAGTCCCCAGACGTCAGTCACCTTGACATACCCAAGCTGGCCATCACGATGTTTGACCTTCACCCAGCCAGCGCTGGCTGGCTCGGCCATTTCCAGTAAAACAAATTTGTCGGCACTGAAAACCACGGCCGAAGTATCATCCGCCGAAGCAAAGACTTTGGCATTGCCCACGCGTACGATCAGATTACGACGGGCGATCAGATCCTTGGACTCAATCCAGCCCATATCACCAGTCATGTCGCGGACTTTACTCCAGGCGCCGGACGTAAACACGACTTCAACCGGCATGCCGCGCGGAGCTACATACATTTTTCCGCCCTTGGCCGAAGGCGCGTCGTACATGATGACGGGCGCCGCGCCGACAGCGCGGAATTCAAACGCCTGCGCCGCACCGCTGGACAACAAGGTGAATAAAGTCAGCACTACCGGGGAAAGAAAACGTCGCATGAACATCCTTCGTAATTCTGACCCGGAATACTCCGGGTCGTCAGACAAGCACTTATTGAATAGTCGTTGGCGCTTCGGCATTGGCGCCGTCGGCTTGCAATTTCGCCTGGTCAGCAGCGATTTGCAGACGTTGTGCGTAGAAAGCTTCGAAATTGATTTCGGACAGGTGGATCGGTGGGAAACCGGCGCGCGTGATCGCATCAGCGATATTCGAACGCAGGTATGGGTACACAATGTTAGGGCAACCGATGCCCAGCAGTGGATCGAGCTGGTCTTCAGGAATATTGCGTGCCTCGAAAATACCGGCTTGCTTGCCTTCAACCAGGAAAGCGACTTTTTCGCCGACCTTGGCTGTGACCGTCACTGTCACTGCGGATTCGAAAATGCCGTCAGCCAGTTTTTCGGAAGAAACGTCCACCGAAACTTCGATGCCTGGCGCTTCTTGTTCCAGGAAAATCGCTGGTGAATTTGGCTGTTCAAGCGACAAATCTTTCAGATAGACGCGTTGAATTTGGAATACGGGCTGCAGATTTTCGTCGGACATGTGAGACTTTCTAAATTCTAAAAGATTAATAATGAACAGCGAGATAATAGATGTGGCCAAATGCAGCCATTTCAAGATCGCGGCGTCTTATTGTAACAAGTTGTCTGTTAAAACAGCAGCTTACACAGAATACCCGTATAAAATCTTGTAAAAGCCTGCTTTTAGTCAACCGGATTCAGCAAAGCGTCCAGTTTTCCGGCTCTGTCCAAAGCCGACAAGTCGTCAAAGCCGCCGACATGGGTTTCACCAATGTAAATTTGCGGCACCGTACGGCGTCCGGTTTTTTGCATCATGGCATCGCGTACGACAGGATCCAGATCAACACGGATTTTTTCGATGTCCTCGACGCCTTTGGATTTCAACAAACGTTCCGCCATCGTGCAATAAGGGCAGACGGCTGTGCTGTACATAATGACCTGATTTTTCATGATTTACTCCTGCTGATTTCTCTGCTTATTTCACTGTCGGCAATCCCTGAGACTTCCAGGCATCAGTACCACCATCCAGACTGAACACCTGCTCAAAGCCCTCTTTGTTCAGCAAAGCGGCGGCAGTCGCCGAACGTACGCCACGCGCGCAGACGGCGATTACCACATTCTTTTTGGATTTTTCAATTTCACCAATGCGCTGCTTGAGTTCGGCCAAAGGGATATTTTTCGCGTTCGGCAAATGGCCAGCAGAAAATTCGTCGGGATTACGAACATCCAGCACCAGGGTTTTGCCCTGATTCATATACTGTGTGGCTTGCAGATGCGACACTTTCGCGCCGCGACGTTGCAGCATAGGCAACAGCAAGGCACCGCCGGAAACAAGGGCAATACCGATCAGAAAAATATTGTCAAGGATGAATTTCACAGTATTCCAGTAGTAAGAATGGTTATCAGAAGCCCGTCATTATAAAATAGATGCCGTCATCGCATACGCAAGTCCCACTTACTCATTAATCTCAATCACATTCCGAGCTTCGCACATCATGTACAAAATCGTTTTAATGCGCCACGGCGAATCCACCTGGAACCTCGACAACCGCTTCACCGGCTGGACCGACGTTGATCTGACGGACAAAGGCGTCGCCGAAGCCAAACAAGCCGGCGTACTACTCAAGGAAGCAGGCTACACCTTTGATCTGGCCTATACCTCCGTTTTGAAAAGAGCCATCCGCACACTCTGGGGCACGCTCGACGAAATGGACCTGATGTGGCTGCCGGTCGTCCATGACTGGCGCCTCAACGAACGCCACTACGGCGCGCTGCAAGGGCTCAACAAAGCTGAAACCGCTGCCAAATACGGCGATGAGCAAGTCCTGGTCTGGCGTCGCAGCTACGACACCCCGCCTAATCCGCTGGAAGAAAACGACAGCCGCACCTCGTTCAACGACCCGCGCTACGCCAGCCTCGATCGCAGCCAGATCCCGCTGACCGAATGTCTGAAAGACACTGTCGCCCGCGTCGTGCCGGCATGGGAAGACTCCATTGCGCCTGCGATCCGCGCCGGCAAGCGCATCCTGATTTCGGCTCACGGCAATAGTTTGCGCGCCCTGATCAAAATGCTGGACGGCATCAGCGATGACGATATCGTTAACCTCAATATCCCTAACGGCCAGCCTCTGGTCTACGAACTGGACGCCGAACTCAAGCCAATCAAGCACTACTATCTGGGCGATCAGGATGCCATCCATGCGGCCTTGCAAGCCGTCGCCAGTCAGGGTAAGTCTAAGTAAGCCTTGATGTACACTCCTTCCAGGTCTTTGCTGAAATGCATGCTGTGTCTGCTGTTGGCAGGCACAGCCGATTCCGGCATGGCGATCAGCAATTCGCGCACGGCACAAAAAAACAAGGCAGAATCCGATCGCGCCGAACTTCAGCAAAAACTGAAGGCGCTGAAAGACGACATCAATAAAACGGAATCGGCCAAGGATCAGGCCAACGATGCGCTGGCACAATCCGAGCGCGCCATCTCGGAAGCCAATCGTTCGCTGCGCGATTTGCAAAATGAGCAGACCGCAACACAAAAGAAATTGCAGGAACTGGTCGATGAACAACAACGTCTGAACGCTAACGTCGACAGGCAAAAAAAACAATTATCCGATTTCCTGCGCCGCCAATATGTGCGCGGCGACAGTGATCGCATCAAATTACTGCTCTCGGGCGACAATCCGAACCGCATCAATCGCGACTTGCAGTACATGAGTTATGTCTCGCAAACCCAGGCAAAAATGATCGGTGAATTGCGCGAGAGCCTGAAGGCCGTGGAAAAAAATACGCAAGATGCGCAAGAGGCCAAAGCGGATCTGGATGACATCGCAGCGGAACAGCTTGAACACAAGACAGCGCTAGAAAAAGAAAAGAAGCGTCGCACGACCTTGCTGACACAACTGGCAGATAAATTGCATCATCAGAAAAAACAGGCCGATAGTTTACAGAAAGATGAACAAAGACTGACAAATCTGGTCTCACGTCTGAATCAGTTAATTGAAGAACAGATCAAGGCAGAAAAAGCCAGGGCAGAGCTAGAAGAAAAACAACGTCAGGAAAGACTGGTCGCGCAAAAAGAAAAAGCGCGACTTGCCAATCAGGGCAAAAAAACCGGCAAACCCAGCAGCGCTGACAGCATCGATGCCGATGAAGCACCGAAACAGGCCAGGGCTGAAGCACCGGTCTTTGGTGATTTCGGACGTCTGAAAGGGCAAATGCATATGCCAGTGAAAGGCGAAATCATTGCCCGTTTCGGTACCCGCCGTGGCGATGGTCCGACCTGGAAAGGCTTGTTCATCAAGGCCAGCGAAGGAACGGAAGTGAAAGCCATCGCCTCTGGCAAAGTGATTTTTGCCGACTGGTACAAAGGCTACGGAAACATGATCATCGTCGGACACGGTGATCAGTACATGAGTATTTATGGCAATAATCAGGCGGTATTAAAACATGTCGGCGATGTCGTCAAAGCTGGCGAAGTGATTGCCAACGCCGGAAACAGCGGCGGCAATGAAGAATCAGGTTTATACTTTGAAATCCGTCATCAGGGACGGGCATTTGATCCACTCAGCTGGATCGTCGTTAAATAGGCTTAGGTGAAACATGGGCAGTAAATTCAAAAATTTCGGCTTGATCGGTCTTGGTATGGTCGCCGGTGTCGCGGTGTCCATGCAGTTTTCTGCATTGGCGCAAAAAGATACGGGCACACCTTTGCCAGTGGAAGAATTGCGCCAGCTGGCCGATGTATTCGGTCTGATTAAATCCGATTATGTCGAACCGGTCGAAGATAAAAAACTGCTGACCGAAGCGATTTCCGGCATGGTCGCCTCGCTCGATCCGCATTCTGCCTATCTGGACAAAAAAGCCTTTAAAGAACTGAAAGAAGGCACACAAGGGAAATTCGTCGGCCTGGGTATTGAAGTCGGCATGGAAGACGGTTACGTCAAAATTATTTCGCCGATCGAAGATTCTCCCGCCTATCGCGCCGGTCTCAAGCCTGGCGATTTGATTACCCGCCTCGATTCTCTGCCGGTCAAAGGCTTGTCGCTGGACGAAGCCGTGAAAAAAATGCGCGGCGAACCGAACACCAAAATCACGCTGACCATCGCTCGCAAGAATGAAGACAAACCCATCGTCGTAACGATCACGCGTGAGTTAATCAAACAGCAAAGCGTCAAGGCAAAAATCGTCGAACCGGGATATGCGTGGGTAAGGATTTCGCAGTTCCAGGAGCCGACTGTCGAAGACATGTCTAAAAAAATCCAGATGCTGTATGCGCAAGACCCAGGCATTAAAGGACTGGTGCTGGACTTGCGCAACGATCCGGGCGGTGTATTGCCAGGCGCGGTTGGCGTATCTGCCGCCTTCCTGCCGAAAGACGTGCCTGTCGTTTCTACCAATGGCCAATTGCCGGATTCCAAGGCAACGTTTTATGCCAAGCGCGAATACTATTCTGGCCGCACACTTAGCGACCCGTTAGCGAAATTGCCGGAAGCAGTCAAAAAAGTGCCGATGGTGGTGCTGATCAATACCGGTTCCGCTTCGGCATCAGAAATCGTTGCCGGCGCACTGCAAGACTACAAACGTGCCACGATCATCGGTACACAGAGTTTCGGCAAAGGCTCGGTCCAGACTATCCGTCAGATTTCCGCTGATACTGCGGTCAAACTGACGACGGCACGCTACTACACGCCTAACGGTCGTTCGATTCAGGCCAAGGGCATTGTGCCGGACCTGAACGTCGAAGAAACGGCAGATGGCGACGGCTTTAACAGCCTGCGCACCAGAGAAGCCGATTTGCAAAAACATCTGACCAACGACAAGGAAAAAGAAGTGACGCGTCCTAAAGTTGATCCTCTGGAAGAGGAGCAACGTCTGATCGCCCTGGCCAAGAAGAGTAAGCCGCTGGAATACGGCAGCAAAGATGACTTCCAACTGGCTCAGGCACTGAATTACCTCAAAGGTGAACCAGTCAAGGTAACCAAGGCGGAAGTCAAGGACAAAGAACCTGTTAAAAACGCCGACAAGGATGCAGACAAAGTGCATAAAGACGGCAAGTCAGATAAGAAAAAATAAACTCAAAAGGCCGCCAACAGCGGCCTTTTTTATCCCCATGAACGACCAACAACTCCTGCGTTATTCACGCCACATCCTGCTTGATCAAATAGGCATAGAAGGCCAGCAAGCAATCAGCGCCGCACGCGCCTTGATCATCGGCGCTGGTGGTCTGGGTTCCCCAGCCGCCCTGTATCTGGCCAGCGCAGGTATCGGCGAGTTGACACTCGTGGATAACGACACCGTGGATTTCACGAATCTGCAAAGACAAATCCTGCATACGACCGAAAGAGTCGGGCAAGCCAAAGTCGACTCCGGCAAACGGGCGCTGGAACAGATCAATCCGGATATCCGGATCATCGCTTTGCAGGAAAGGGCGCACAACCAGCGTCTGGAAGAACTGGTCAGCAATGCCGATATCGTACTGGATTGCTGCGACAATTTTGCGACCCGGCATGCGGTCAACGCGGCCTGTGTCAAACATCGCGTGCCGCTGGTATCTGGCGCAGCCATTTCTTTTGATGGCCAGATCAGCGTCTTTGATGTGCGCAACGATGCCTCACCGTGTTATGCCTGTCTGTTCCCACCCGATCAGCAATTCGAAGAAGTGCTGTGTTCGACAATGGGCGTGTTTGCTCCACTGGTCGGCATCATCGGCACAATGCAAGCCGCCGAAGCCCTGAAAGTGCTCATGCGCATAGGCGAACCGCTGACCGGACGTCTGCTGCTGCTGGATGCATTGCGTATGGAATGGACCAGCATCGGAATCAGCAAAAATCCGCAATGCCCGGTTTGCGGAGCACAACACAAATAATTTGAAACATGGCATGCTGAAAACGCAACATCCATGCGCCTTTCCAAGGCAATTGCCCGCAAAGCCTTATAAGACGCGGGCTTCCGGCCTGCCACTTTTAAAAATTTAAGAATAATGCAATTCATTTGGTCAAATCATCCCTCACCACGGCAGCACGCCGTATCGGCCATCGTTAATAAATCTGGCGATTAAGCGTCGCGCACTCGAAAGGAACACCATGTACACCCTCTATTACTGTCCCGGTACTGCCAGCATGATCGTGCATCTGGCCTTGCTGGAAATCGGCGCGGACTATGAACTCAAACTGGTCGACGTGGAAAAAAACCAGCAAAAAGAACCTGCCTATCTGCAGCTCAATCCACAAGGTGTCGTACCTACGCTGGTGTTCGATGGCAAGCCCTACACCGAATCGGCTGCGCTATTGATGCTTCTGGCCGAACGTCATCCCGAAGCGGGCCTTGTTCCAGCAACAGGAACAGCAGAGCGCGATCAATGGCGCCAGTGGATCGTCTATTTGAGTAACAGCCTGCAAGCGGTGTATCGCTTCTGGTTTTACGCGCCCGATCTCGGAATGCACGAACATACGCCAGAAGTGCGTCAGGCATTGCAAAGCAAAATCGAACAAATCTGGAACCGGCTGGATCAGCATCTGAGTCAGCACGGGCCGTATCTGCTCGGACAAGAATTTTCCGGTGCCGACCTGTACCTGACCATGTTGATGCGCTGGTCGAGAAACATGCCGCATCCGGCAACGGAATGGCCGGCACTGAATCACCTGATTCAACTTGTCACCGCACGTGCCAGCTGGAAAAAAGTATCAGAGATCGAAAACCTGAGCGCATGGCCGCAATCGCCAACAGTATGAACAAAGGCATAACCATGTATCAGGACCAGCACACCCATTTTCCTGAAGTGAGTATTTCCGAATTCGGCGGCGTACGTTCACTGCATTTGTCCTCGGAAGCGATTCAGGGCGCCATGCGACTGGCCATGCCGGACCAGATTGAGCTGGAATATGTGCAGCAGATGATGATGTGGATGCTGTTCATGCAACAGCCCAGACACATCGTGCAACTCGGACTCGGTGCTGCCTCGTTGACGAAATTTTGCTACCGGAATTTTCCCGAAGCGCGTGTCACCGCCATTGAGCTGAACCCGAATGTAATCCGCGCCTGCCACCGGCATTTCCGCTTGCCGCCGGACGATGGCCGCCTGCAGGTCTGGCAGATGGACGCCATGCAGTTTGTCTGCGATAGCGATCATCACGGTATGATTGATGTCATGCAAGTGGATTTATACGATGCCGCCGCCAGCGCCCCTGCCCTCAGCAGCCCGGCGTTTTATCAGGCCTGCGCCAATTGCCTGACGGCCGACGGCATGCTGACGGTGAATCTGTTCGGCGATCCCGATACCTATGAAGCCAGCTGCACGGCCAACATTGAGGCACTGGAATCGGCCTTTGACGCCGTCGTCTGGCTGCCCCTGGTTCATGATGCCAATACCGTCGCCATCGCCTTCAAACAAGCGCCAGAAGTGGATTTCGACATCTTGTATGAAAGAGCCGCCGAAATCCGCCTGGCTACGAAATTACCAGCCGCCTACTGGGTCAACGGTCTGAAAGAATGGATGTGCGATACGCAGTAAGCGCGTGATTGGTGGCAACCGGGTTCGGTTGCCCCTAACGCCGTATCAATGGTTTTTCTTGGCCAGCCCCAGATACGTATCAATCACACGCTGATCAC
>JAGWUK010000451.1 GCA_028868455.1 Burkholderiales bacterium
ACTGGTGAAACACATATGCGTCACCACATCAGCCCAAACGGCTTTTACCGTGGTCGTAAAGTATTGAAAACCAAGAACGACGAGTAATCTCTGTTCTAGGTAATAAGGCGGCGTGACGAGTTTTTTACTTGGCGCCGCTTTTTTTACGTCAATTGATTTGGAATCCGGTAGTTCTGTCAAATCAAAAACACTATTTCCGCATCTTATTGGTGCCAGTATGTTTTGTTGAGCAGAAAGTTTTTTTGATTTGAAATCTCTGGTGTAGTTCGAGAAATTAATTGGAGATGAACCCCATCTCAATTTGATACACTAGTCGTTTCGGAATGAAGTTTCGTATCATTACATGACAATTAAAATTTCCATCGACTGTATGGGCGGCGATCACGGCCCCGCAGTCACTGTGGCAGCGGCAGTCGCGTTTGCAAATCGCGAGCCGGACGTCGAATTTCTGCTGGTCGGCGCTGATTCAGTGATTCAGGCAGAACTCAAAAAACTCCATGCAAGTAATCATCCCCGATTGAAAGTGGTGCACGCCAGCGAAGTCGTGGAAATGCACGATCCTATTGAAGTTGCATTGCGCCGTAAAAAAGATTCTTCCATGCGGATTGCCTTGAATCAGGTAAAAGACGGCGCTGCACAAGCCTGCGTTTCTGCAGGGAATACAGGTGCCTTAATGGCCGTGTCGCGGTATGTGTTAAAAACCATGCCGGGAGTGGACAGGCCGGCAATTTGCAGCATGCTGCCAAATCAGAAGCGTTTGCCAACTTATATGCTCGATCTGGGTGCCAATGTCGATTGTGAACCATTGCATTTGCATCAATTTGCCATCATGGGTTCTGCGCTGGTCTCAGCGCTAGAAGGTAAAGAGCGACCCTCTATAGGATTGCTTAACGTTGGCGAAGAAGATATCAAAGGTAATGATGTCGTCAAAAGAACGGCGCAATTGCTGCGGGCTGATCATGAGCGCGGCTTGCTGAATTTTTATGGCAATGTTGAAGGCAACGATATTTTCGAGGGTACGACAGATATCGTTGTCTGCGACGGTTTCGTCGGCAATGTGACTTTGAAAGCCGCAGAAGGCATGGGGCGCTTTGTGAAAATCACGTTGACCGAAGCTTTTAAAAGTAATCCCTTGAATTTACTTGGCGCATTGATCGCGCGCGGCGCTCTGAAGGCGATCTCGCGGACGATGAACCCCTCTAATTACAATGGCGGCAGTTTGCTCGGATTGCGCGGACTGGTCTTTAAAAGCCATGGCAGCGCTGATAAATATAGTTACGAATGGGCGATTCAGCGCGCATTCGATGCTGCAAAAAATGATGTATTGTCACGAATCTCAACCTCAATGGCGAAATTGATGCCGGTGACTGATCCGGTAGCGCCAGAGACCAATGAACCTATGGCACAGAAAACCGCATGACTTTTTTTAGCAAAATTATAGGCACAGGCAGTTATCTGCCTCCAAAGAAAGTAAGCAATCAGGAGTTGACCGATCAACTGGCTGCGAACGGAATAGAAACATCGGACGAGTGGATTTTTTCGCGCAGCGGAATATCTTCCCGCCACTATGCAGAGGTTGACGTTACGTCAAGCGATCTCGCCGTCGAAGCCTCAAAACGCGCTATTGATGCCGCGCAGTTACAGCCAAACGATATTGATCTGATCGTGCTGGCAACTTCGACCCCGGATTTTCTCGGCGGCTTTCCGAGTACGGCGTGCGTTTTGCAAAACAAGCTCGGCATCACTAATGGCGCAGCAGCCATGGATGTGCAGGCGGTTTGCAGCGGTTTTATGTACGCATTATCAATTGCTGACAGCATGATTAAGGCTGGCACGCATAAAAATGTGCTGGTTGTCGGTGCTGAAGTGTTTTCCCGTATATTGAATTTCGAAGACAGAACGACGTGCGTCTTATTTGGCGATGGTGCAGGTGCTGTAGTTATGTCGCGCTCAACAGAGCCAGGTGTCCTGGCGACCAAACTGCATGCTGACGGTAGTTATGCAGACATCCTATGTGTACCTGGTAACGTGCAGGCTGGTGTGGTCGCTGGCAGCGCATTCTTGTATATGGATGGTCAGGCAGTATTTAAACTGGCCGTTTCTTTATTGGATAAAGTTGCCAATGAAGCGCTGGAGTTGGCCGGGCTGGATTCCAGTCAGATAGATTGGTTGATACCGCATCAGGCGAATATCCGCATTATGCAAAGTACTGCAAAAAAAATGCGTCTGCCAATGGATAAAATGGTGGTAACGGTTGATCAGCATGGGAATACTTCAGCAGCTTCAATTCCTTTGGCGCTGGATCAGGCTGTGCGCGACGGTCGGGTGCGCCCAGGTCATACCGTATTGCTGGAGGGGGTTGGCGGCGGATTTACCTGGGGTGCCGCCATTATTAAAATGTAGAACTTGAAATAACCAACAAAAAAGTAGATCGAGATATGAATCAATTTGCATTTGTTTTTCCTGGTCAGGGCTCGCAAGCAATCGGAATGCTGAATGGTTTCGCTGGCAATTCTGTTGTGCAAGACACCATTGCGGAAGCATCCGCAGCTTTGCAGTTTGATCTTGGAAAATTAATCTCAGAAGGTCCTAAGGAGGATCTGGATTTAACTACGAATACGCAACCTGTGATGTTAACTGCGGCAGTGGCGTGTTATCGCGCGTGGATAGCTGCCGGCGGAGCAGCGCCTGGCGTCGTTGCCGGGCATAGCCTGGGCGAATATTCAGCGCTGGTGGCTGCTGGCGTCATTGATTTTAAGGATGCTGTTCCATTGGTGCGCTTTCGGGCGCAGGCAATGCAGAATGCCGTCCCGGTAGGTGTGGGGGGGATGGCAGCAATTCTTGGTTTATCAGATGATGATGTGAAAGCCGCCTGTGCGGAGGCTGCACAGGCCGTTACTGGGGAGGTTGTTGAGGCTGTTAATTTTAACGCGCCGGCACAGGTTGTCATTGCTGGTAATAAAGCTGCCGTCGAACGCGCTTGTGAAATCGCCAAATCAAAGGGGGCAAAGCGTGCTTTGGCTTTGCCGGTTTCCGCGCCATTTCATTCTTCATTGCTAAGACCTGCATCGGATAAGTTGCGCGAATATATGGAGAAGCTGCATTTCTCCGCACCGACAATTCCCCTGATTAATAATGTCGATGTCGCTATTGTCAGTGATCCTGCTGCGATCAAGGATGCGCTGGTGCGCCAGGCTGCCAGTCCTGTGCGCTGGGTTGAAACAATACAAAAAATGCAGACCGAAGGTGTTACGCATGTGATTGAATGTGGCCCGGGTAAAGTGCTTGCAGGATTGACTAAGCGCATCCATGGCGATTTGACAGGTGAGGCATTATTTGATCAGGCAACTTTGGAAAAAATATTGGAAATAGTGAAATGACATACGATTTGACAGGCCAGGTGGCCTTGGTGACTGG
>JAGWUK010000452.1 GCA_028868455.1 Burkholderiales bacterium
CCGTCGCAGATCCGCCTGCATGGCGCAATCGTGACGGGTGGACCTGGCAAGGTTAAAATGCTCGTTTCCCTTCTCTTTTTTCATCGGAATTTTCATGAGCGAATTCGTCCGTACATCCATACAAAATCACATCGGCTTCATCACTTTAGATCGCCCGAAGGCACTCAATTCTTTATCGCTGGACATGGTGCGTGCCATCACGTCCACTCTGTTGCAATGGAAAGACGATGCCGATGTGCGCGCTGTCTTTATCCACAGCAGCAGCGAAAAAGCATTCTGTGCTGGTGGCGATATTCGCTTTTTTTACGATGTCGGCACAGCCACGCCACAAGGCGATAGCGCGTTGCTGGAAGATTTTTTCACGGAAGAATACGCGTTAAATCATTTAATCCATTTTTACCCAAAACCTTATATCGCTCTGATGAATGGCGTGGTCATGGGCGGCGGAATGGGCATCGCACAGGCAGGTGCCGATTGCCGTTTGCGCATCGTCACGGAACGGACGAAGATGGCGATGCCGGAAGTGAATATCGGCCTGTTTCCGGATGTCGGTGGTGGTTATTTCCTGTCGCGAACACCAGGCCAAATCGGCACCTATCTGGGGCTGACAGGCGAAATCATCGCTGCCGCAGATGCCTTGTATGCAGGGCTTGCCGACGTGTATTTGCCAACAGCAGAAATCCCGGCACTGATGGATTTATTGCTCAGCACAGAGGCTGCCGATATTCGCCGCGCTATCCGCGATTTCGCCGCGCCGTTTGCAGCACAGGCAGAAGCTGCGAATTGTAAACTGGCCGAACAGAGGAACAAGATTGATACGCTGTTTAAAGGGAATTCGGTGGCTGCAATCGCCGCCGCGTTGAACGCAGACTCAGACGCTTTTGCACAGCAGACCCTGGCCGTCATGGAGAAACGCTCTCCCCTGTTGATGTGTGTGACGCTGGAACAATTGCGCCGTGGTGCGACCATGTCGGTGGCCGATTGTTTGCGCATGGAACGCACTATGGTACGCCACTGTTTCCGCCACGGCGAAGTGCTGGAAGGCGTTCGTGCCCTGGTGGTGGATAAAGACAATATGCCGCAATGGAATCCAGCCCATTTATCGGAGGTTGTCCCAGAACTCGTCAATCGCTTTTTCGTACAGGTCTGGCCAGAATACTCCCATCCATTGCGCTATCTGGGCGCCTAAAGTTGACGGTGAAGATGAAATAAATAGGCTATGTTCAGTTTGAATGTTGATACTGAGTTCGAAGAGCATGGAACAGGAACTGATTAGGCGTCACGGCGTCGTGGCAGCGGTCTGGCAGGCGGCGCCAGCCGAGATAATTGGCCAGATATTTCGTGGCCACGCCGTGAAACCGGCGCATCCCGTTCTTCAGGCGCGTGTGGTAGGCATTGACGTTTTGCACATGCCAGGTGCCGCGTCCGCCATGCCCGTGTTCGCTGGCCACAAAATGCCCCGCCTGTATGCCGAGTTGGCGGGCAACATAGCGATAACTTTCGTTGCCATCCGTGCTCAGAACCGCATCGCGACTCAAAGCGGATCGCAAGGCTGCCATGATATTCTTTTTTGTCCGACGCACCAGGATGTGGTCATGCTCCAGTCTTGAGCCTCGCTGAAGAGCCACCACCCCCGGAACATGATCACTCTTGCGCTCCCCCTTTGCCGGGCCACCGCGTTTCTTTGCCGCTCTGGGCAAGTCTTTTCTTTGGCCTTTGTCATTGCGCCTGAAGTAGGTTTCATCGGCTTCGACGATACCGGTCAGTTCACGGGCTTTTTGTTCCTGCAGGAACTTCAGAAACAGATGTCGCCAGCGAAATGCCCGGTCAACCGTCAGTCCCAGTCGTTGCGCTGTCTTGCGCACTGTCCATCCTTCGCTCATGCAGGCCGCCTGTTCCTGTAATTTATGCTTGTCACGCAAACGGACAAATGGCGTGCCGGTCAGGGCAATATATGTTTTGCTGCAGGCTTTGCAACGGTACCGTTGCTGGCCGTGTGTAAAACCAAACCGTACGCTCTTGGCTGACTGGCAATGCGGGCAGGTCACCGTGTCGCCTACCCGTTCTTCTATGACACGCAGGCTGTTGTCTTGCTCCCGCATCTTTTGCATCCGCAAAAATACCTCTTCTCTTTGCGTCGCTGTCAGTGATTCCAGTTCTATTTCAAATTGCTTAAATGTCTTTGCATCCATGTCTTTCCCCTGACTTCTTTGTGAATATCAGTATAGGACGCACTTCTCAACATTCAATCTGAACATAGCCAGAAAATGCTGCTCGATCAGTTCTTTCTGGTGAAGCAAGAGCTATTCCAAAGTCCCAGTCCGGAGCTGCTGAAGCCATGCGTACTATCTCCGTTGCAAGACGTAGCGCTGTCAAAGCAAAGACGCAGACTATCAATCAGTTGCGGTCGATATTGGTTAGTGCTCCACAAGATATTCGCGACCGGCTTTGGAAAATAAAAGCAGAGCAATGTGTTGCTGGTTGCATAGATCTACAAGAATTAGGGACAACAACACTTCTGAAAATCCTAACCACTACGCTACGATTATTGGCAAAACGATGGCTGACACTAGCGGCTGAATTAAAGGAATGAGATGCTGCTCTAGAAAAATTAACAATGCAGTCCGCTCCACGCTTACGTGAACAGTTTGGTATTGGACCTCAGACCGCAGCTACGTTGATTGCTGTTGCTGGTGATAATCCTGAACGCTTGCGTAGTGAAGCCGCTCTTGCTGTTCTATTCGGTACAAATCGGTACAAATCCATTGCCCGCATCTTCTGGGAAAACTATACGTCATCGCTTAAATCGAGGTGGTGATCGTCAAGCAAATAATGCATTGTGGAGCATTGCTATGGTGAGAATGCGAAGTGAACCACGAACTCGCGCTTACGTTGAAAGGCGAACCGCTGAAGGCATGCCCCGCAAGGAAATTCATCGCTGTCTAAAAAGGTACATCATTAGGGAACTATATCCAATAATTCTGGCAGATTTAGCGGGTAAAAAAATTTCTTGACATAGGAGCGTCAACGCGCCAACCGAGAGTCTTTGGGGGCGATTGAAGACAGCACGGCTACATGGTCGTAAGTTCGCCACGCGTCGTGAGGCAATGGATGAAATCATTGATTGGCTTGCCTTCTATAATCACAGGAGATTACATTCGACGCTGAATTACGTCAGCCCCATGCAATTTGAAGAACGCTGGCTTGCGGCACAGCGGAAAAAGGCCGCATAATCGAAAGGTTATGGAGTACGGACAACAAGGGCAAGTTCAGACTTGTTCCGGCAAGAATGCTTTACGGTTAGAATCTGTGAAACGTCGCAGCAATCACGGCGGCTGACTTATTGAATGACAAGGTGTTGCCATTCTTTGAAGAGTACGGCATGGGTCTAATCCGCATCCTGACTGACAGA
>JAGWUK010000453.1 GCA_028868455.1 Burkholderiales bacterium
TGACGTGCTCGAATTGTTCTTTCAGGTATTTGATAAAGGTGTTCTCGACGACGCGGAAGGAAGAGAAATTGACTTTAAGAATACGATCATAATTCTGACCTCCAACGTGGCCTCTGCACAAGTCATGCAGGCATGTCTCAATAAAAATATCGACGAATTGCCAAGCGTTTCCGACTTGGAACAACAAATCAGACCGATGTTGATGAAGGTATTTAAGCCAGCATTTCTCGGCCGCATGAAGGTTATCCCTTATTACCCGTTGTCCGATGATGTCCTCGCATCGATTATTGAATTGAAATTGAGTTCGATCAAAAAACGGATAGGCAAAAATCACAAAGCGGAATTCAGCTATGACGACGCTTTGATCGATGCAATTCTGGCGCGATGTACGGAAGTCGACTCTGGTGCAAGAAATGTCGACACGATCCTCAACGGAACCGTTTTGCCTGAGATTGCGGAGTCAGTATTAGCGAAAATGGCCGAAGGTGCGGTTATCAATAAAATCAAGGTCAGCGCCAACAAGCAGGGACATTTTAAATACTCAATCAGATGACGAGTTGTTTGAGCAATATCGTGTCGGGCATTCATGACGCCCATTCATTATTCAAATTGCCATAGCTTGTTCTTCCGGAAGAAATGTTTTTCCGTGAAACGAAGGCTAGTGACTTCTGAAGAATGAGTCAATTTTTTTTGGAGCTGATTAAAATGAAAAATAGCAAACTCGCGAAAACTTTTCTTACCTTCGCGATTTTTTTCAATGCGCAAATTGCCTGTGCCGGCTTGGACGAGGCACAGATAGCGCTCCGGGATGGAAAATATGCGCAGGCTGTTGCTGAATTCAAAAAAATGGCTGAAAGCGGTAATAGCGAGGCTGAATTCACACTGGGTAAGCTTTATGAGAGTGGGCGTGGTGTCGTCCAGGATTTTAAATCGGCCGTATTCTGGTACCAAAAGTCGGCGCAGGAAAATTATGCGCCCGCGCAATTCAGTCTGGGGCGCTGCTATGTCAATGGCACTGGCATAGGAAAAGATGAATCAAGCGCGATCTATTGGTACCGTAAAGCCGCAATACTTGGATTTCCCGAGGCGCAGCTGGAATACGGAATGCGTCTGCTTGCAAAGCCAGAAACATCGAATGACGATGGCGGTGCCGTTCTCTGGATTCGTAAATCGGCGGAAGCCAAAAATCCAAGCGCGCAATTAAAGATGGGCAACATGTACCTGAACGGTGAAGTGTTTGAAAAAAATCCCGTACTCGCCGCACTATGGTTCAGGCGGGCGGCTGAATTGGATATGGCCGATGCGCAATTTCAATTGGCAAAACTATATGAATCAGGTTTGGGGACGGAGCAAAGTTTATCGCAGGCGTACAGTTGGTATCTGAAGGCTGCCCTGAATGGCAATGCAGCTGCACAGTCGCATGTGAGCCAAATGCTGTTACTTGGGCAGGGAGTTGAAAAAAACGAGAAAGATGGCATTGCCTGGCTATATAAAGCAGCAGATCAGGGTGAGCCAGAAGCAGAATTTCAACTGGCTCGCATGTATGACAGTGGCGCGCTTATCGAACAAGATTTTAGTCAGGCATTTTTTTGGTACCGCAAGGCTGCAGACCAAGGGCATGCAGGCGCGGAATCAGGACTGGCGGCACTTTATGCGCACGGTCGAGGTGTTGCCGCGGATGAGAAATTGGCTTTCTCGTGGTATAAAAAATCTGCTGAACAAGCCAATACCAAGGCTCAATATAATCTCGGATGGCTATACGCCAACGGACTTGGCACACAAGCCGATATCGTATCTGCCTACATTTGGTTTAATCTCGCGGCGAGCTCCGGGGACGAAGACGCCATCAAAAACAGAAAGCTTGCTGAGTCAATGCTGACTTCAGCACAACTCGAAAAAGCGCAGACCATGACCAATGAATGGGTTGTTAAATTCAAACAGTTGGCGCGATAAAGGAAACAAACATGTTCACTGCAAAACAATTATTGCGCCCGATTGATCACCATAATGGCTGTGGCGATAATTTGGCTTTTTCGAGTGAAATGGATGCGCTATCAGAAGCGCGTCGATTTGATGACCCGTCTTTAGATCAGGGCGAGTGGGTGACTGAACTGAAAGAGGCAAATTGGTCATTTGTCGTCAGCTATGGCGCTGAGCTCATAGAGCACCGTAGCAAGGATTTGCGCCTTGCAGTCTGGCTGACTGAAGCCGCGACAAAAGTATATCAATTTGCAGGGTTGGCAGAGGGATTCACGTTGATCAGCGGATTGTGCGATACCTATTGGGATCACCTATATCCAACGGCAGAAGACGGTGATCAGGAGCAACGCATAGGTAATTTGCATTGGCTACTTAATCGTACCGTTCAGCTAGTGCGTGAGATTCCTTTAACAGAAGGGAAAGGCACTGCCTATTGCGCGACGGATTTTGATTCGGCACGAACCCGAGCTGCGAATGCGGACAGAATTGCCGCGGAATATGGCCGTCCTGAAGAAGGACCCAAACTAGCTGAATTGGAATCAGCAAGGCGTAAAACGTCACGGCAATTTTATGTAACGCTTTTGGAGGGAGCTCAAGCAGCAAGAGAGGCACTTGAAAAGCTGGAACAGTCTGTTGATGTCCGTCTCGGAATAGATGGCCCTGGTTTTTCCGGTGCGAAAGACGCGATTGACGACGTCATTCGCACCATCATGCGTTTTGCCGAAGATGTCGGTGTATCTGCGCGAGGTGCCACCGTTGAATCTGCCTCTGCTGATCAAGTTATGGAGGTGGCAAATACCGATGGCGGATTAAATTCAAAAATAGTGGCAATTGATGAAATTGCCGGTTTGCGTAATCGTCAACAAGCTATTGCACAATTACGTGCGGTTGCGGACTTTTTTCGTCGTACTGAACCGCATAGCCCGGTCGCATACCTTGCTGAAAAAGCGGCAGTCTGGGGCGAAATGCCATTTCATGAATGGCTAGGTGCAGTGATCAAAGATCAGGGATCGCTGCAACATGTAGAAGAGTTATTAGGTGTGGGCGCAAAGAGCGGTAATTAGCAAATTGACGCAGGTTTCTTGCTCCCATTTCACATTAAATTTTGATCGCCTTTGGACGCAAGCTTGCACTTGTGTCCTTCCCGGCTATGCGTAAAAATTTACCATAAGCGACCAGATCTTTGGGATAGACCAGATGCTCGATCAGACTGTCGTCGATATCGAGCAGAAACACGACAGCGGCGGCCTCAAATGCCCAATAGCCGTAATAAGGCGCATAGCCATCGTCGCTGACTTTCAGATGACCGTTATACCAGCGGGGATGTGCCTGCATGGCGCGATACCATTTTTTAAGATAGCGCTGCAACAGATCAAGCATTTCGGTTTCCTCGTCGGCATAATATACCTGCAACAAGGTGTTGAAAGGCTC
>JAGWUK010000454.1 GCA_028868455.1 Burkholderiales bacterium
GAATTCTGGCGGCTTTTTTTATTTATATTTTCACTTCATTCATCTTATTTTTTTGCTACTGCACGTGGAGCAGATTTTGCAGTCGCTTGAGAAATTTGAGCGACTGTATTGTTTAAGTTAGCTTCCATTGCTTCAACTGCTTGTTTTGTCGTTTGGCTGATGTGATCGTAGCCAGCATTGACGTTGCCCACTGCAGTCTTGAAAAGCGAAACCAGATGCTCAGAGCCGGCAGGTGCATTTTTTGAGACTTCTTCGACCAAAGCCATTACTTTGCGATTTGTATCGGCTATTTGCGATTCTGCTGCATGCGTAAATTCTGCTTGAGCGCTGGACGCAATGTTTGCCAGGTGGCGACTATAAGCCAAAACTTTTTCTGCAGCAGGTTGGGCTTGTGCACTTGTTAGAGTAAAAAACTCTTGAGGGTCTTTTGCTGCCAATAGTTGTTTAGTATTGGCGCTGGACTCTTCCAATGTCGTTTTCACTGTATTCAAATTCAATTCGATAAATTTTTCTACACCTTCAAATGCTTTGCCAGTCAGTGTAGTGATCAACGCAAGCTGAGCATCGAAGTTGGCTTTAGTTGCAGCGGAAAACTGTTCAGGTACGGAAAACATGAGAATCTCCTTGTGAAAGGGAAGCGTGGATGAGACTGCGGATGATATTGACGTGTTATCTGCAATACATTTTCTGGTTGTAAATGAGTCCAGATTTGTGCGGCGCAATAAGTTACATTTTATTGATTCAACTTTTCAAGTCAAGACAAATTTGTGCATTGCGCAAATTAAATAACGTCAGCGTACGGATCTAAAAATGAAACTAGAGTAATGGCAAAAATGCAAATCACTCGTGCTTGATTATCTAGAGCAATTATTACGGGACGATGAACACGGCGCCCTATGTTAGACTTTAAATTTGCTTGGCTGAAACTAGCATCTATCAATCACGGTTCTGGAGAAATGAATGGGAGTAGAAGCAAAACGCAGAAGTGATTTTCGGCATTTTTTAAGAATAAGCACCCGCTGGATGGATAACGATGTGTATGGACATGTCAATAATGTGGTTTATTACAGTTGGTTTGATACCGTCGTGAATCAATTTTTGATCAGTAACGGCGTATTGGATATCGAACATAGTCCTGTCATTGGTCTCGTCATAGAAACTCAATGCAATTATCTTGCATCCGTCTCCTTTCCTGACGTGATTACAGCGGGCGTAACGGTGACTAAATTAGGAAATTCCAGCGTTCGATATGAAGTCGGGATTTTCAGAAACGACGAAGACGGCGCTTCTGCGCAAGGACATTTTGTTCATGTCTATGTTGATCGTGTAAGTCGTCGACCGGCTTCGATTCCCGGCCCAATGCGTCATTTATTAGAAACTATACAGAGTTAACAAATGATCTCAACAACAGAACAGCAAGTGATTGACGACGTGATGACTTCGCGTCGCTCTACGCGCGCATTTTTAAGTAAGACCGTTGAAACTGAAGATATCCGAAAAATTCTGGAAGTCTCTTCCAGGGCGCCATCGGGTAGCAATACGCAGCCGTGGAAAGTGTATGTGCTGACTGGTAATAAACTGAAAAAATTGTCCAATAGCATTCTGGCGGCGCACAATAGCCCAGAGGTACTTCAAAGCCACAAGGAGGAGTACAACTATTATCCGGTTAAATGGATTACGCCGTATCTTGAGCGCAGGCGTAAAATCGGTTGGGATTTATATTCGCTGCTGGGTTTGGGGCGCGAGAATAAAGCCGGTATGCACGCGCAACATGGAAGAAATTATGCGTTTTTTGATGCGCCGGTCGGCATGATTTTCACTATTGATCGCGTTATGGAGCAGGGCTCGTGGCTGGATTACGGAATGTTTTTACAAAATATTATGCTGGCTGCGCGCGCGCGCGGTCTGGATACCTGTCCGCAGGCGGCCTTTACGCAATTTCATCAAATAATTACTCAAGAACTCGGATTACCGGCCAATGAAATGGTTGTTTGCGGGATGTCATTAGGTTATGCCGATTCCTCCAAAATCGAAAATACCCTCATTACTGAAAGAGAAAATGTGGATAACTTCGTTCAATTTCTTGAATGAGTTTCTACTTTAATTATTGAGGCTAAGTCATTAATTATTTGCAGATTTCTCGTTATTTGCTAAACTGCATTCAATTTTTTGGCACATTTTCTTCAGGAGTTTTCGATGGTGAAATTTGCCCGTAAAGCATTAATCATTTCTATTTTCGCTATTTTCCCATTTGCAGCTGCGCATGCCGAGGCGACAAATCATGGAAAAGCGGCGTCTAAAAAGCATAGTGTTCACAAGCGGAGTTCTGCGACTGCCTCAACTAAGTTGGTGAAACGGACCGTATTGGTGCATGGTAAGCGCAAAGTCATTGTTAAGCGTGTGGCGCTGACGCATGCCGTGGCAGAGAAAGTAAGCGAAGGTGAGATTGCTGGTTTGCAGCGCACTCAGGATCCTTTGGATTTAAAGTCGAACGTCGCTTACGTCGTTGATCAGCAAAGTTCCAAAGTTTTGTTTGAAAAGAACTCGGATGTTTCATTGCCGATAGCATCAATTACCAAATTGATGACCAGTTTAGTCGTTGTTGAGGCCAATCAGGACATGAATGAAGTACTGGAAGTTACTGATGAAGACATTGATCGCGAAAAAGGTACTGGTTCACGTTTGCGCATAGGTGCTAAATTGTCGCGGGCGGATATGTTGCATATTGCCTTGATGAGTTCAGAAAATCGTGCTGCTTCTGCACTGGGACGAAATTATCCTGGTGGTTTGCATGCTTTCGTTGAAGCGATGAATGCCAAAGCAAAACAACTGGGCATGGCAGAAACGCATTATGTCGACTCCAGCGGACTGTCCAGCCAGAATCGTGCGAGTGCGCGTGATCTGGTGAAACTCGTGAATGCTGCCTATCAACACCCAATCATCAGACAATATTCGACCGATGAAAAATACGTCGTGTCACCTGGTGGTCGACCTCTTGAATATGGAACTTCAAATCGCCTTGTCGCTAATCCTTCATGGGAAATAGGCTTGCAAAAGACCGGTTATATCTCTGAGGCTGGACGTTGCCTGGTCATGCAGGCAATGATAGAAGGCCGTGCCATTGTGATGGTCTTTCTTGATTCCAAGGGCAAGTACTCCCGTCTCGCCGATGCTGGCCGTATCAAAAAATGGCTGGAAAATATTAACCCACAAGTTTGATCTACGCTATTTTTTCGATGAAAAGGACAACGCTATCGTTGTCCTTTTTTTATTGACGCAGCAGGCTTTCCCAAAGGCGGACTGCCGTGATTGACTCATGATTCACTGCTTCATGCGGAACGCGAGCGCGGTCTTCGCCTTGCAGGCGTATATTGTGTTGCAACTTGCGAAATAAGCGATA
>JAGWUK010000455.1 GCA_028868455.1 Burkholderiales bacterium
GTCGCCATAATGCGCGCCACCGGGAACAAGAAAGCTCTGCATGCTGACGTCCGCCGGGAAGTTATACCCGGCGTCATCGCGCAAAGAGGACGTGTGACTCAGCAGCATGCGGGCAGTGATTGCGGTCTGCGGATAATGCGGATTGCGCACGCGGTATCCAAGATAGTTGCCGATATCGGCATCCAGATTCAACCTGCCTTGCTCGACCAGACGCATGGCCGCAATGGCCGTGACCATTTTGGAGACCGAAGCAACGCGATACAGCGTGTTGGCATCGGCTTTCAGGTTTTTCGCAGGATCATGCTGATCGATATAGCGATCGCCGAATTGCTGCTGATAAGTGATTTTCCCGCCCTGTATCGCCATGACCGAAAGGCTGGCCAAAGGCCGGTCCGGGCGCTGGACAATGGCACGCAATAGGTGATCGGTATTTTCCATAGATTCGGTTGCGGATGCTGCGCTGGCGAAAATGACGGCAGCACACGCCAAGACCCGTATTCCTTTTCGCTGCCAACGCATCATTACTCTGGCCTCTCAGTCAACACGCAGATAGGTCTGACGCACGACAACAGGATCGCCGCAGTTGAAATGCCACCATTCGCTATTGATCCCGCGAAATCCGCCATGAAACATGGCCTGGCGCAGCAGCTCGCGCTGGCTGATCTGATGCGGCGTCAACTGTCCTTCCGCCAGCATTTTTTGCTCCAGAGCCGGATGCGATTTTTCCACCATTTCGTCGTAAGCGCTGCCCATATCCAGCTCATTGCCATCAGCATCGAGCACGGTCACGTCGACAGCCATGCCGAAAGAATGAATCGAGCCGCGCGCCGGATCGGCAACGTACATGCGTAAAGGCGTCCCTTCCAGGTGCTTCCACAACATTTCCTGCACACGATGCGGGCGTAAAGCATCCAGCACGACGAGACGGTATTGCGGATGATGCTCCCTCAACCATTTCGCCGCTGTTTGCAGCGCAGTCGCCGCTTCATGATGTAACCATGCGCAATCGAGGTTGCCATACAAATCGCGCCCGACAAAATTATCGGCGCCGACATAGCGCAAATCAATCACGATGCCGTCTATCGTTTCCAGGCGGCGAAAATCCGGATGATCAGCAATGAATTCGCAACGCATGTGCGGCATCTCCAAACGAGTCTGTTATTGTCATGATGAAAGAATATGGTCAGTCATGTTGTGCAGCAAATGAATGTTTGCCGACCAGATATAACTATATGGAATAGGCAAAGCAGGCTGATGCAAAGGCTATACATCGTTTTGAACAGACGCAAAATTTTTTCCGGCAAGGCATGCTGGCGAAGTTCGTACTATGGCATTGAAGACCCGCCATCGCCGCGCCGGAGCCGTTTTGTGCAAATCGTATGAAATAATTAATCCCGCTTGTCGATGTCCAGATAACGCCAGTTTGTAAAGTCGACTGGATGGCGTAAATAGTTCTTCAGCCAGGGCTGCGTCAGATCGGCCGATAACGGATGGATGCGCGGAATCCAGGGATTGTAGGCATACATCCACTGCGCCATTTGCTTGTAAATAGCAGTTCGCTCCGGCGAATCGGCCATGCCACGCGACTGCTCGTAGAGCCGGTTAAATTCTGGCAAATTAAACCGCGAATAATTGGCGCGACCGGTATTGGGACCATACAACAGCTGGTAAAAATTTTCACCGTCAGGAAAATCAGCGATCCAGTTTGCCTCTGTCATCTGCACCTGGCCAAGTCGGGCTGCGCGCAAAATCTCTGAATGTTTGTCGGTCTTGAAGCTGACATGAATGCCGATCGACTCCATATTCTTGCGCCAGATTTCATCGCGCAGGCGACCAGTGGTGCTGGCTTCGCTATGCATGACCAGGTGCAAGGGTTTGCCATCTGGCAGCGTCCTGAAATGGTCGATACCGCGTCGGTAGCCGAACTTGTCCAGCAAGGCATTGGCCAGTTTCAGATCAAACTGCACCGGACTCTTGAAACTCGCATCGTAGCCCAGCACATCTGGCGGCAAAGGTGTCTGCGCCTGGATTGCCAGGCCTTTTTCCATCAATTGGATATCTTCCCCGCTGTTGTAGCTGAGTGCGATCGCGCGCCGCAATGCAATCTTGTCCTGGGTATATCCGCCGATGACAGGGTCATCCATATTCATCCAGACGTAGTAAGTCTGCAAAGGCGTAAACAGCGACAACTGCACGCCTTGTTTTTGCAAAGCCGGTTTCAGCTTGCCGTCTTCCAGCACCATGTCAGATAAAGGTGGCGGAACTTGTTCCAGATAATCGAATTCCTTATTCAAGAATCCGAGTACACGCGATTGTTGCTCTTCGACGATCTTGATTTCTATCTTGTCGACACGCGGCAGCGTTTTTCCACGCAGATTCGCAGCAATTACCTGCGCTGATTGGACGTTTTTTTGTGCCGGATTGACGATACTGTCAAACACGACTTTTCTGTAACCGGGATTGGCCAGCAGCTCAATGCGAAAACTGCGCTGCCAGTCGCCCAGCATAAAAGGCCCCGTGCCGACGGGATGATTGCCGGCATCTCCTCCATACGCTTCCATGACTTCTCTGGCCACCGCACCGGAGGCAGGCGTGGCCAGAATGAACAGGAAATTATTGTCGGGCGCGGTCAGCCGTATTTTGAGCGTGTACTTATCCACGGCCTGCAAGCCTGCAATATCGGTATGGATGTCAAATGCACCGACTTTCGAAGAAGGATTCTGACGCAGTTTTTCGTCGCCCAGAAGTTTTCCTTCAAACATGAATAACCACGGCGACTTCAATGCCGGATCGTATAGGCGTTTGATGCTGTAGATATAGTCCTGCGCCGTCAGTTCACGTCTGCGCCCTTTAAATGCGGCATCAGGCGTGAAAAAAATGCCGGGCTGTATGTGCATCAGATAAGTTTTCCCGCCATCGCTGATTTCTGGCATGGCCGTCAAAGTATTGGGTCTGAGTCTGACCGGACGCGCCAGATAGTCGTAGCGCAGCATGGCTTCGAAAATATTTTCGTTGATGCTCAACGAAGGTAAGTCGGAAGCGGCGCCCGGATCCAGCACACCTTCGGGTGTGGTCAGCAGAACATGCAAAGTCTTTTGTGACGCTGCCTGTGCCGAGGTCATGCTCAATGGCAGGCAAAGTGTGGCGCATACGATGGACAGTGCAGCTACCGATGGCCATGTCGCGCGCCAAAATTTCTTTGCGCAGTCAGAAAAAAAAAGCACTGTCATTGCAACATCCCGTCTATGCGATGACTGAAACGCGTCAGGTAAAACCATTCGTCACCGGCACTGGCACCTGCGTCCGGAAAAATGATCCGGCCATCTTCTGGCGCCAGCACTTCACTGCCATCCTGTCGTATGCCGACCAGATCACCCTGGCGAATTTCGTCAAAACTG
>JAGWUK010000456.1 GCA_028868455.1 Burkholderiales bacterium
ATCAACGCCTGCCGCAAACTGAATAAGTATGTTGGTATTTGTGGTCAAGGCCCTTCCGATCATCCTGATTTTGCTGAATGGCTGATGAAGGAAGGAATTGAATCCATTTCACTGAATCCAGATTCGGTTATTGATACCTGGCAAAAACTGGCTTCGGTTGGCGCCTGATCCTTCTAGGCTTTACATAGTGAAAAAGACCTGCAGTTGCAGGTCTTTTTTTTGAGGAAAACTTCCAAAAAAATTAATGCATAGTTGTATTTTTTTAAATTTCGACTACACTGCTTGTGTCGAAACAATAATAAAAAGAAAATCAAAACTCCAGCATTCTTTCGTTTAAAACCCTCGGTATCACTTGATATCGGGGGTTTTTTTGTGAGTAATTTTTTGCAACGATTACCGATGAATGTTTTTGTTTCGTCATACACAATGTAATGATCCGAATAATGATAAGGAGAAAAGAAAGATGAATACCTGGATGACATGGCTGGTGTATGCAGGAGTCGTGGTGATATTTGAGCTATTCACGGGAACCTTTTATTTACTGATGATTTCCGTGGGACTGGTGGCAGGTGCTCTGGCGGCGCTGTTTGGCCTGGGCTTGCCATTGCAGCTATTGATTGCCGCTATCGTTGGCTCATTAGCGACGCTGACTTTACACAAGAGTAAATACGGATGGAATCCGGATAAAAATGCGGCCCGTGACCCAAACGTCAATATGGATATCGGGCAAAGCATACAGGTTCAGGAATGGCAGGATCACGGACATGGCCGCTATACGGCGCGTTCCATGTATCGCGGTGCCATGTGGGATGTGGAGTTGCAACACTCGGCTGGCTATCCCGGTGTGTTCATCATTGAAGAAGTCCAAGGTAGCCGTTTGATCGTCAGACCGTCGTAATACACCGGTCAAGATAGAGATGTACTGTTACACAATTCATGAAATAAAAACAAAGGTGAGGATATGGAAAATATAGGTAGCGTAGCTCTGGTGTTGTTTGTATTGGGCTTGGTGTTCGTTTTTAAAACGATTAATGTTGTGCCACAACAGCACGCATGGGTTGTCGAACGTCTGGGAAAATATCATGCGACTTTGCCGCCGGGTCTGAACATTGTGATCCCATTTATTGATCGCATTGCATACAAACATGTATTGAAAGAGATTCCGCTGGATGTGCCTCCGCAAGTCTGTATCACCAGAGACAATACGCAGTTGCAAGTGGATGGCATTTTGTATTTTCAGATTACTGATGCCATGCGCGCTTCGTATGGTTCGTCTAACTATATTGCGGCAATTACGCAATTGGCACAGACAACGTTGCGCTCAGTGATCGGTAAAATGGAACTCGATAAAACCTTCGAAGAGCGCGATCACATCAACACGGCAATCGTCAACGCGATCGATGAATCAGCTGCTAACTGGGGTGTCAAGGTACTGCGGTATGAAATCAAGGATCTGACTCCGCCGAAAGAAATTTTGCATGCGATGCAGGCGCAGATTACCGCAGAACGTGAAAAACGTGCATTGATTGCCGCGTCGGAAGGGCGCAAACAAGAGCAGATCAATATTGCAACTGGTGAAAGAGAAGCATCGATAGCCAAATCGGAAGGCGAAATGCAGGCCTCGATCAATCGTGCACAAGGTCAGGCTGCGGCCATCCTTGCCATTGCCGAAGCCAGTGCAGAGGCGATACGCAAAACTGCGGCGGCGATCCAGTCACCAGGTGGTGCCGATGCCGTCAATCTGAAAGTAGCAGAGCAATACGTCGGTGCATTTGGCAATCTGGCGAAAACTAATAACTCGATCATCGTTCCAGCCAATCTTGGTGATATGAGTGGTTTGATTGCCACTGCCATGCAAGTTGTAAAATCCCAAAAAACGCCGACCGTAGAAGCGTCGCGACGACCTTCCTGATCTATCAGCGAAGCGTGACAGGCTTCGCTCGCTCCCCAAATAATCACAACAAATCAAGTTACCAGCTTCGTGGTGAAGCTGGTCTGGCCGCCGCATTATCAAATTGGCGCCATTAACTCAAAGAGGCATACAGATGT
Source organism: Burkholderiales bacterium (assembly GCA_028868455.1). Lineage (GTDB taxonomy): Bacteria > Pseudomonadota > Gammaproteobacteria > Burkholderiales > Burkholderiaceae_D > Undibacterium. Next base: position 2,050 of record JAGWUK010000456.1, read on the forward strand.
TTAGCATTACTTTTGCAATTTTTGCAGCGATCGCAGTAGTGTTTATCAGCCTGCTGTATTTCAGCAATGTGCTGGTCTATATCTCCAATGAAAAAATCGGCATCGTGGAAAAGAAATGGTCAATGTCCGGATCGCTGGAACATGGCTTCATCGCATTACATGGCGAAGCGGGTTTTCAGCCTGAAGTTTTGCGCGGTGGCTTCCACGTTTTTTTTCCGTTTCAATACGCCATTCACCGGCACGATCTGGTCACGATACAGCAAGGTACGCTGGCTTATGTCTTTGCGCGTGACGGACAGGCAATGGCACCGACACAAAATCTGGCATGCAATAAAGAGGCCAATGACTTTACCAATGTGCGCGGTTTTTTGACGAGCCGGGGGCAAAAAGGTTTGCAACGTAAAATCCTGCGCGAAGGAACCTATGCCATCAATCTTGCGCAATTCGTTGTCTTGACCGCCGACCGAGTTTACGCTTTACCTTTACCCGGTGATGGCAATGTCAGCGATGACGGGGAAGTGCTTGGCCAACTTGCAGAAATGCTCGGTGAATTACGATTGCGCAATGGATTTTTGCCGCTGATTATTCGCGATGATAAATTGGCCGTTATCACAACGCATGAAGGGCAGTCATTACCGGAAGGAACAATCGTCGCACCCGTGGTGGGGGCGGATCCGCACGAACTGCAAAGCTACCATCATGATTTCCAGAATCCGGAAGTATTCATTGAAACCGGCGGCTACAAAGGGCGTCAGTTGCAAGTACTGGTTGAAGGTACGTATTACCTGAACGCGCGTTTTGCAACCTATGAAATTGTTGATAAACGCGTTGTGCCGGTCGGTTTTGTCGGTGTGGTTGTTTCCTATACCGGCAAAGCAGGGAACGACGTGACAGGTGAAGGCTATCGGCATGGCGAACTGGTTGGCAGCGACGAAAAAGGTGTGCAGGTCACGCCTCTGCTTCCCGGAAAATACGCGCTGAATCCGTACGCGAAGCGCGTGATTGACGTGCCGACCACCAACTTTATTTTGAAATGGCAATCCGGTGCCGTTGGCTCGCATGAGCTCGACAAGCATCTCAGTGAAGTGTCGCTGATTACCAAAGATGCATTTGAGCCGGATTTACCCTTGTCTGTCGTGGTCAATATTGACTACAAGATGGCGCCACTGGTTATCCAAAGGTTTGGCGACATTCAAAAACTGGTGGAGCAAACTCTTGATCCTATGGTCGCCGCGTATTTCAAAAATATCGGGCAGGGCAAGACATTGATAGAGTTATTGCAAGAACGCTCCGATATCCAGGAACGGGCCAAGGCCGAAATGCGCAAGAACTTTGAAGGCTATAAC
>JAGWUK010000457.1 GCA_028868455.1 Burkholderiales bacterium
GGCGGTAACACGTTTTTGTTGGGTGCCGAGGCGTGTATTGCTGATTTTTCTGTCTATCACGCACTGTGGTTCATCCGGCGTGTACCGGCTGTCGCCGGGATTTTCGATGGCTATCCGCTGGTTACTTCATGGATGGATCAAGTCGCCGCTTTCGGTCATGGCGAATTTGAAAAATGTCGCAGCGGAGACGCCATCGACATCGCACGCAACGCAGAGCCGGTACCATTCGGGACGCAGGCCACCGTCGATGCGCACGGGATTGCGCTGGGTGAGCAAGTCAGTATCACGCCTGTCGATTATGCACTGGACCCGGTCGTCGGTGAACTGGTCGTCGCCAGCCAGAATGAGCTGGCCGTGCGTCGCCAGGATGCGCGCGCAGGGACAGTCGTTGTGCATTTTCCCCGCTTAGGTTTTCAGATGAAACGTGTTTAATAACGATAAGAGGATGACAGTATGAAACAATTCAAAGACAGAGTCGCCGTCATTACCGGCGGTGCCAGCGGCTTCGGACGCGAGTTTGCCCTGATCGGTGCGCGCCTTGGTATGAAACTGGTACTTGCCGATGTGCAGCAGGACGCACTCGATAACGTGAAAACTGAACTGGAAGAACAAGGCGCGCAAGTATTGGCCATGCGTTGCGATGTGCGCAATGCAGATCAAGTGCAGGCATTGGCCGACGCAACGATGGAGCGCTTTGGTGCTGTGCATCTGGTGTTCAACAATGCGGGCGTCGGTTCTGGTGGTCTGGTGTGGGAAAACACTCAGGCCGATTGGGAATGGGTGCTGGGCGTCAATCTGTGGGGTGTGATTCATGGCGTACGGATTTTCACGAATCTGATGCTCGAATGTGCAAAAAAAGACCCGGGTTACGAAGGTCATATTGTCAATACCGCTTCGATGGCTGGCTTGCTGAATGCCCCAACGATGGGTGTCTATAACGTTTCCAAGCATGCGGTGGTATCGCTGTCAGAGTCGTTATACCAGGATCTGAAACTGGTAGAAGCACCGATCGGTGCGTCTGTCCTGTGTCCTTATTTCGTGCCTACCGGCATTTCACAATCGCATCGCAACCGTCCGGACGATGCGCCTGCCGCTGCGCCGACCGCCAGCCAGAAAGCCGCACAAGCCATGTCCGATAAGGCTGTCAGCTCTGGCAAAGTCACTGCGCAGGAAGTTGCGGAAAATACCTTTAAAGCGATCGAGAACGACCAGTTTTATATTTTCTCGCATCCTGGCGCTTTGGGGAATGTGCAGGAACGAATGGAAGATATTGTCCTGCAACGGAATCCCGGTGATCCTTACAAGGCGGCGCCGCACATTCGCGATATCTTGCGCGCCAAACTCAAAGCCGAATAACTCATCTGCATGGTGGAGCACAGAAAATGACTACAGCAATTCAAGACAATCAGTTCGCCACGCTGGGCAACGGGACACGCCTGCATTTCGCCAGTGCGGGCGAGCAAGGTAAGCCTTTGATGTTGTTCGTCCATGGATTTCCAGAATTCTGGTATGAATGGTCGGCGCAATTGCCGGAATTCGGACAGGATCATTTCGCTGTTGCTCCCGATTTGCGCGGGTTTAATTTATCCGACATGCCGTCAGAATTGTCGGCATACAAGGCCAGACATATCGTGGATGATCTTCGTTTGCTGATAACGCATTTGGGCTATGAGAAGGCCACCATCGTGGCTCACGACTGGGGTGGTGCGGTTTGCTGGAATTTTGCGATCGCTTTGCCGCAGATGGTAGAGAAGCTCATTATCGTCAACTCGCCGCATCCGTATTTGTTCATGCAGGCGCTGGCGACAGACCCTGCGCAACAGGCTGCGAGCGAATATATGAACTGGTTGCGCAATGCCGGATCGGAAGACGCACTGGCAAAAGATGATTTCGCCTTATTGGACGGATTTTTTCATGGCATGGGACAGGGGCCGGCGCATTGGTTTGATCGTGATACACAGGAAAAATATCACGCATGCTGGGCACGAGGTTTGACCGGAGGAGTGAATTATTATCGTGCCTCCCCCTTGCATCCGGCAACGGAGAGCAATAAGGGGCCACTGCAACTCAACCTGAATCCTGAAGACTTTAAAGTGAAGGTGCCTACCCGTATTATCTGGGGAGAAAACGATCGCGCGTTGCCTAAGACTTTGCTCGACGGTATCGAAAAATTTGTCAGCGATGTCCAGATAGAACGGATACCAGAAGGATCGCACTGGGTTATTCACGAGCAGCCGCAGCGTATTAATCAATTGATTCGTCAGTTTCTGAATAACTAAGGTGTTGATCAATGGCACGTTCAGATTTTCACTTTTTTCATTCGTTACGTGTGCGTTGGGCAGAGGTCGACATGCAGTCCATCGTTTTCAATGGACACTATCTGACGTATTTCGACGTTGCTTTTACTGAATACTGGCGTGCAACAGGATTGCCGGGCGCGATTCAGCAGGCGGGAGAAGGGCAGGAATTGTTTGCCCGTAAATCGACGATAGAGTATCTGTCACCAGCTCGTTTTGACGATGTACTCGACATTGGCGTGCGTTGCGCCAGCCTGGGACGGACCTCCATGCAATTTGTCCTCGAAATTTATTGCGGCGACCAGCATCTGATATCAGGCGAATTGGTGTATGTCTATGCTGACGCCATCAAGCGTAAAGCAGTTCCCATTCCTGAGAATTGGCGTGCGATAATCTCGGGCCTTGAATTTCTTGCGCCTGCAGGTCTGGCGCCTTCTTAAAATGACAACTCCAAAAATTATCCTCGGTCCCTGGACAGCGATGCAAAAAGATGCGCAGGCAGTTCGCTATGATGTGTTCGTAATAGAGCAAAAGATTCCCGCTGATCTGGAGTGGGATGCAATGGATGCGGAATGTTTGCATGCCGTTGCTTATAACGAGCAAGACGAAGCCATCGGCACAGGACGACTACTTCCTGACGGCCATATCGGGCGTATGGCCGTTCGTGCATCGGCTCGCAATGCTGGCGTCGGCGCGGCGATCTTAAGCGCCTTAATGAAAAAGGCGCAAGAGCGTGGTGATAAATTCGTGCGGCTGAACGCACAACAGTCTGCTGAAAATTTTTATGTCCGCGCCGGTTTTGCGCGAGACGGCGAGACTTTTATGGAAGCCGGGATTGCACATATTGGCATGGCGCACCATTTCGCATAATTTCAATTGCTTTGGCGGATCCTTATCTGGCGATGGCAAGAACAAAAACGCACACCACGCAAACGGTGTGCGTTTTTGTTTTACGGGGTGCAAAAATAAGTACACGCGATCAAGCCAGGATTGACGCAAATCCATCCCAACCATGTTTAACGCCGTGTTGGGCGGTTTTTACGAAGCGTACTGCGTTCGTCTTTACGGTGCAGGCGGGGATTCA
>JAGWUK010000458.1 GCA_028868455.1 Burkholderiales bacterium
GCTGCAATGGTCCAGACAATAGCTGAAATCAATATTCCCCTAAATCAAGGGAATTTGGTTCGTTATGCTCAAAACGAGGAATTATTTGCGTTCGTCTCTCGAACAAGAAAGCGTTACATTCCACCAATGTGGATGGCGTTGCCCGCCGACAAGAAGCATGGCACTCCTGATTTGTCCCAAATGCCGGCCAAGCTGCGCCAGCGTTTCGATGGAACGATTTTGCCAAATTCGGTGACCGATCGATCTAAGCGCGTGGCTGTAGTCCTTCCGATATTTGAGTTCGGCGGCGTCGAACGTGTGGCATTCCGAGTAGCAAAGGAATTGACAGCTAAGAATTTTTGTGTCGACCTGATCGTGTGTGGTCGCAATTCAATCAAAATTTACGATGACTTTTTTGATGTATTTTCAAATCTATATATTTTGGAGGATTCCGACTTCAATTCTTTCACATCGGCCGATTACCGTGGCACCAGACTTCCATCGGAAGCTATAATTAAGAAAATGCCTGAATTAACAAATTTACTGTTGAGTTATAGTATAGTAATCGCACATCACTCTGCCGACGCGCTAGTTGCTGCATCGAAATTACGACAAGCCGGTGTTATTTTTGTTAATTATTTGCATCTGATAGAATATTCAGACAAGGGCGTCGCCGTTGGCCACCCGATAATCGGCGAGGCGTATGAACATGCGGTAGACGTCTTTGCGTGTTGTTCAAATCAATTGTCTGCTGAACTTGGCGCATTGGGAATTCCAAGAGCGAAGATCGTGACGGTCCCAAATGGCCCAGGGGGAGTAATCACGACTGCGGAAATCCAACGAAGCATGGACGCAAGATCGAAACGCCGCGCCCAAAAGTTGCCGCTGCGCGTTCTCTACATGGGGCGTCTCGACCGACAGAAAGGTATTGATCGCCTTGAAAAGGTGATAAATACCGCGCGGGAACTCGATTTGAACATCGAATTCAGGATTGTCGGGGGATACGTAGTCGATAACAAAGAGGACGCAGGTTCGCCAACACTTATGCCACTTGTTGAGCCTCCGATCTATCAGGCACGGGATGTCGTGAATGCGCTCACATGGGCAGATGTCTTGCTGCTACCGTCACGCTTCGAAGGCCTTCCTCTGATCCTCATCGAAGCAATGCAGCTAGGCCTGGTTCCCATCTCAACGGACGTTGGCGCTGTTAGCGAGTTGGTCAGGCATGGAGAAAATGGATTTCTCGTTCAGGCCGAAAATGTCAATCAAGCCTTTTTAGACAGTTTGATAAAGCTTTCAGAAGATCCGACTTTATTGGAACGTCTTTCGATCGCAGCGGCAAGTGATTCTGCAGCTCGGCAGTGGCCGTCCGCGGTAGAACATCTCTTGGATGCGATCGCGCGTGCGAGGCGAGTACGAGGAATTACCGCGGACGCCTATCGCTTACCTGCTGCAAATAAGCCGGCTTCCGGCTTAGTGGAATCCCAGCCTCATCCAGTGAACCACCAGACTTTACTCCCCGGAATGCCCTCATTCTGAATCAGAGTCTGGTAGGGACGGGCTTGAGAACTCGGCAGGCGCGAGACCGCCAGCGCGTAAGCAATCAGTGGGTCAATGCCACGCCCGCCGCACCGGACGGCGATGACCCTGAGTCTGATCATACGCCCGGCTATAGAACTTTTTGCGTTTTTGACATGCTGGAGATCAACCTTCCATGGACACGGCTCATCTGGCCGGAAGCGGCGAAGGATTTGGCCCTGATCGACCCGGCGTCCCGCGCGCCAAGTATTTGTATGCTTCCAACGCGAAGCCTCAGGAGCCCGCGAAGTTCTTCGGTAGAAGCGCATCTATCTCCGTTAAGCCAACCCGCGGCGATGCGCTCGAATGTCTAAGTAAGGCACGAGTTGTGATCGACGTCATTGAGATACGGTCGCTAGCAGTGATGTGACCGCCGCCCATGCGTCGCCAACAGCTTCAGACGCCGCTTTCGGAGCGCTCCTGATGCAGCCCGTCGGTCGCTTGCCGTCGAAACGGTGCTCTATCGAGACCAGTTGAAATCGGACGCCGCGCGACCTTCATCCGGGCGCTGTCGGAACCGTTTAGAGCATTACAATGAACTTCACCTGCGTCTCGCGGTCGGGTATCGTCCACCGCGCGAGCTCATCGTCGGCAGTTCAAGAGAAAAAGCGTGGCGTGTCCGGGCATTAACGGGCCTTGGGCACAAAGGACGAGAAACGAAAAATGTCGGGCTTGCGCAATGGCGAACAACGGTATTCGCAATCTCACGCTGACGTAAGCAAAACCCGTAAAGGCAAGCTTGCGGCGCTGCTCAGCGGCTTTGGGATAAAGTCTTTTGGACTGACAGTTATCTGCCTAGGTTTTATTTTTTGGATAGCTTATACGAAAATAACTCAGCCAAAAAAGATTGAAAACTTTGGAATAGCTCAGTCTAATCTTTTCCGCCTTACTACCTCCGATCAGAGGGAAATAGTAAAGCAAATTAGCATGACTGGCGCCGCTTGGTTTCGAGAAGCACTTGTGGCGCAGGACGATGACGAGATGTCGTCATTGCTCCGAGAAATCAGAGTGGTTAACGAGCAAGGGATGCGATTTTTGGCGGTCGTATTGCCTATCCCAACTGATTATGACGACGAGGGCCCCGCCGAAAATGCGGGCCAAGCTTTTTCGCAACGTTGTGGTTGGTGGCAGGGATCGAAAAAGCTGTCCAAACTTAACGTCGCTAAATTCGGCGCGCGTCTAAGGCGGCAACTTAGGCAAATCAAAGCAAACGGACTATCTATTGACGCGTTTGAGATCGGTAATGAATTGGATTGGTTTTGCTTTAACGGAGATCTGCCAGCCGACCGACCTGCCGACGATCATGATCTTCAAGTTGTTTTACGGGGGTATAAAGAATTCTTGAGATCCGCGGCCGAAATCATCCGCGATCCACAATTGTTCCCCGACTCGAAAGTAATAACTTTCGGCACGGCTAACGGCAGAGGCGAAAACGGTTCTATAAAAAACCCTGAAAAAATTTTAGACGAACTTCGCCAGCTGGGCGAATTCGACTTTGTTCAAAATAGTATTTATCGCATATCTGGTGTGGGAATTCATATATATCCGCGACCGTTCCACCTCAGAGAAGATATATTTTCTATAATTGGAACATATAAAAAACATATTCCGTCAAATATTCCAATCTGGGTAACTGAATGGGGCCTGGATGATGATGATTTTTCAATTAAAAACCCATTTCATCTAGTAAATGGCATTTCAGAATTTTATAGAAATTTGAAAGATGCCGCGAAATTTTACGGGGTATCAATTGGTCCGGCGTTTTACTATTGTTATGTCGGCTGCCCTACCGCTCTAAAATCGCACAACATTCAAAAT
>JAGWUK010000014.1 GCA_028868455.1 Burkholderiales bacterium
TGGCGGTTGGTTCAGAAAAAGACGGGACAAACTATTGCGCGTTTTTGGCATGGGGAATCTGTGGGAAGTTGGCGGGCGTATTTGACGCGAATGGGACGACTGATACAACCAGCACGATCGATGCGTTTTGCGTCAAACCAGATTTTAATATATTTATTGTTTGCTGCAAGGACGGCGTTGCGTTCCCGCCGCCCATGCTCATGGACGCACCTGATGCACCTGATGCAATGCAATCCGTCAGAGACTTGTTGCCCCGTCTGAACCGTCGGCTTGTCGGTTGCTGAGTTGTTGACGCAGCATTGCATTCTCTGCCTGCAGTGCGGCGACCTGGCGTCGCAAGGATTGCAGCTCATCGTCAGCAGCTGGTGTATTGTCTGTTGCCGGGCCGGGTTCGGTCTGAGCCTGTGGTTTTGCGGGCGATTTTTGTTCGCGGACTTTTTCTCTGATTTGTCGTGCGGCTTGTTGTAATTCCTTGCGACCGCCTGCAACTGCCGCGACCTGATCCTCGCTTGGCAGCGATGCGACAGCAGCAGCGGCACTGATTGAAATTGTCCCGTCGCGCACGGCCTGTACCAGCTCCGGTGTTGCTGCCTTCTGGATTTTTTCTATCTGGATCACAGCATTACTGCTGATACCAGCGGTGCGGGCAATTTCCTGCCGGCTTTGCGTGGCTTTGATGACGGGGATGGCCACGTCGCTTTCTGCATTGGTTTCCGGTACTTGTTCTTCATTGAGCTTGCTGCGTGCTGCAACGATTTCTTTCTTGCGTAAGGCCAGCATGCCGCGTTGAAAATCCGAAACACTGCGGCGGGCCAGATGGTTATCTATCATCCAAAGCTGCACGTCTTCGATATTCGAAAAATGGTCGTTTTGTACGGTTTTAAACGGCAGGTTGTGGCGCTGGCAAATAGCGTAGCGATTGTGTCCGTCAATTAAGACTTCTCCCCAAAGCACTAAAGCATCGCGGCAACCTTCAGTCAGTAAACTGCGTTCCAGCGCCGCATATTCGTGCTCGGTCAGTGGATCGATATAGGCGCGTAGTGCTTCGTGAATGATGATGCTCATAATAATTGGCTCGTTTCATGAGTAAGGATAGACGCAAAATTGTCCCCGCGGCGTGATGGCGCGTAGTTGGTTGATAAGTGCTGTATCCGTTGCTATCTTGCTGGCACAATTTGGCGTAAGTCCTGAGGTAATTGGACGAAAGCCGGCATTGTAGCCGAACAGCGCCGACTGGCTGCGCAGTCGCGTGTACAATACCTACCCTCTGGGCGTGTTGTACGCCTGCCGCTTTTTATGCTACCGCGTTCCACCGCATGCCATCCTGTGTCATTGCCATTTTCTACGTTGCTGCGGACTAAACAATATCAAGCTATGCCAGCGTTGTTTGCACAGGCAAGCGCGCATTACTCCTTACGGAAACCACAATCATGATGACCTACGAAGCATATCTGGACGAAGTTACTACCCTGATGACAGAAAAGTTTGACCTCAGCGATGAGGATGCCATCAAACATGTCATGCGGGCACAAGCGGCGGATTTCTTCACCTTGCATGACGATATTCCTGCCATGCGTACATTGGAACGTGCAGAACAAGATGCGCAGACCATTTTTGATAACCGGAATAAATCGCGCCCGCATACGCCACCGGCGCGCGCAGGAAAAACACGCAAGTAAGGTGAATGGCACCGGTCATTGTTATCGGCCACGCTTTACTTTTGCCAGATTCTGGCGAGCCCAATACGGAAATCCGCAGCATTAATGAAAACTCCAAAAAGAATCCAACCCTTGGTTGAAGAAGGACTTATAGACGAAGTTCTGCGACAACTGATGAGCGGAAAAGAGGCCACAGTTTATGTGGTGCGTTGCGGCGAAGAGATTCGTTGCGCCAAAGTGTATAAAGAAGCCAGTCAACGCAGTTTTCGCCATGCTGCTTCCTATCAGGAAGGCCGGAAAGTCAAAAATTCACGGCAGGCGCGCGCCATGGAAAAAGGCACGCGGTATGGTCGCAAGATGCAAGAAGAGGTCTGGCAAAATGCTGAGGTGGATGCGCTGTACCGGTTGGCCGCTGCCGGTGTCAAAGTGCCACGGCCTTATATCTGTTTTGAAGGCGTATTGCTGATGGACCTGGTCACCGATGCCAACGGCCATGCAGCACCGCGTCTGAACGATGTGGAACTGACGCCAGAGCTGGCGCTGACATATCACGCGCAATTAATCAGGCAAGTCGTGTTAATGCTGTGCGCAGGTGTGATACACGGCGATTTGTCTGAATACAATATTCTGGTGGATGCCGAAGGTCCGGTCATCATCGATTTGCCGCAAGCGATCGATGCTGCCAGCAATACCGAGGCCGCAGTGCTGCTGGAGCGCGACGTCAACAACCTGGCAGAGTATTTTGGCCAGTTCGCACCGCAACTGCGAACCAGTCACTACGGGAAGGAAATATGGAAGCTGTATGTGGCTGGCACCCTGACGCCTGAAACCGTATTGACCGGACAATTTGCCGCAGATACGCACATTGCCGATGTCGGCGCGGTGATGCGCGAAATCGAACTGGCGCGCAAAGAAGAAGAGGAGCGTCAGCGGCGTTTGCTTGAAATGTAAGAAAATCCTGTCGTCAACGACCTATACTTATCTTATATCTGGCAGATCAGGAGAACATCATGACAAACAAATCGACAGAAACAGCCATTCTGGGCGGGGGTTGTTTTTGGTGCATTGAGGCCGTATTCCAGCAAATTCTGGGGGTTGCCAAGGTTGAATCCGGTTATGCGGGCGGCGAAGTCGTTCGCCCGACGTATGAACAGATCTGTACCGGAAAAACAGGGCATGCTGAAGTCATACGTTTGAGTTTTGATCCGGATGTCATCAGCTATCGTGAGTTGCTGGAAATCTTTTTTACGATTCATGATCCGACGACCTTAAATCGTCAGGGCAACGATATCGGCACGCAATATCGCTCCGTGATTTATTACCTGAGCGCAGAGCAGCAAGCGATGGCGCAGCAAGTGATCAAAGCCATGGGAGCCGTCTGGGATGCCCCTATCGTGACGGAATTATCACCGGCGCCGGAATTTTATGTTGCCGAAGACTATCACCAGAATTATTTTCGTCAGCATCCGCAGCAAGGCTATTGCTCGCTGGTGGTGGCACCCAAAGTCGCCAAGGCGCGCAAATTATTTTCCAATAAACTGATTGCCTGAAACACGCAATGATGACAAGCGAACCGACGATTTTCGAACGTTTATTGAGCGGTGAGTTACCTTGTGCCAAGGTATACGAAGATGCACTGGTGTTTGCCTTCATGGATGCCGGACAACTGAATCCCGGGCATGTATTGATCGCCACCAAAAAGCCATATGTCACGCTGATGGAGGCGGACGAGGAGTCCGTGGTGGCCATGATGCGGCTGGCACGGCATATTGCACGGGCCGTGCAGACGGTATTCAAGCCAGAGGGCGTCACGCTGTTGCAAGCCAATTTGCCGGCTGGCTGGCAAACCGTGCCACATTTGCATATGCACGTGGTGCCGCGCTATGCCGGTGATGGCGTAGAGCTGGTCTGGCCGCGTAAAGAACCCGGCATGTCTGCCTTGCTAACTTACGCCCGCCAGATTGCCGCCGACCCTGAAATCGCCGGGCTGTAAAGCGCGCTGGCGGTTTTTAATTGCGACTTGATTCCCGCACGGGGCAACGGCATTTAGAAACCAATCCGTCGTTGCGTCTGATGCGCAGTGTGCAAATACTGCGATTCAGTCCATTACTATTCCTGAGCGCACCCGCTTTTTCACGAAAAATGCCCGGCGTGCCGCCGCCATGCGCTGTGGCACAGGGCATTGTTGCATCAATGCGCAACAATTAAAATTTTGTCACGTAAAAGTTATTTTTTGCTATGATTGCCTGCATCCTGCAAGGCGCGTCTGCATTCCTTTGGCAGGATGTCTATCGTTGCTGAATTTTCCGGATAACAATTTTTGGGGAAATCTATGGCCTTACGTGAGGTGAATCAGGCAACCGTCGATCTGGTCAAACAATTTGAAGGCATTCCAGACGGCGATCCCAGTACCAACAATATCGATCCTTACCTTGATCCCGTGAATATCTGGACCATAGGCTGGGGGCATGCGATTACTTATCAGGGACGATTTTTGAAAGGCGATGCGGATAGGGCGCAAGTCAAGGCGCTGTATCCCAATGGCATCACGCTGGCGCAGGCGACCAGCCTGTTGCAGACTGATTTGATGAACGCCGGGCGCGATGTCAGCTCGGTCGTGACCGTCAGTCTGAACGACAATGAATTCGGCGCCTTGACCAGCTTCACCTTTAATCTCGGCATTGGCAATTTGCGCAGCTCAACCTTGCTGCGCAAATTGAATGCGGGCGACCGGATGGGGGCAGCGGATCAGTTTAATGTCTGGATCATGGCTGGCGGCAAACCCATGCCGGGTCTGATCAAGCGCCGAGCCGCAGAGCGCGCCTTGTTTTTACAGCCTGTTGCGTCAGCCAGCAATTAAAAAAAGGAAGACATCATGCGTAACGTATTTGCCCGCTTATCTTATTTCTTGTCATGCGCCTTGTTTGGCACGCTGCTGTCGGCGCAGGCCGCGGCGGCAACCCCAAACACTGCATCTGCCAGTGCTGCTCCCACTGTGACGATTCATCTCGACCAGATTTTCCAGCTGGATATTCCTGGCGTATGTGGCGTTATCAGTAAGGATCAATTGCCAATGGTGGATTTGCGGATTAACGGCGTGTTGAGTGGCATGCACCCGGTTGATTGCGATCCTGATCCTGCCATGAATAAACTGAGTTTTGTCGTACCGCCTGTGCAGACATCCGGCGAAAATGCGCAGCGTGAAATGCTGTTTGGTTCTCCGTGGCGGGTGCTGAAAAGCGACTTTTACCGCGATCTGCCTTATACCGTCAGCTTCAATAACGGTACAGGCGTAAGTGTTTTGGGAACCGGAGCATTACGTATCCAGATACTGAAAACCAGCTATATCGTGATTGGATTTGTACTGATACTGGCTGTCGGCATTGCCCTGGTCAGGCTGGGCGCTAAATCCGGCTTATTGCGTGACACCAATTCTGTTGCCAGCAATGTGCGCACCTATAGCCTGGCAAGAGTGCAGATGGCCTGGTGGTTTTTCATCGTGTTTGCTTCGTATGTCTGGCTGTGGGTGGTCGCCGAAGGTATGCCGGAACTGTCAGCCCAGGCGCTGGGTTTAATGGGGGTCGGCAGCGGTACTTATCTGGCGGCAGCGGGTGTCGATGCAGGTAAGCAAAATCAGTTTGGCGAGAGCGAAGGATTCTGGCTGGATATTTTGAGCGACGCGCAAGGTCTGGCTTTATACCGCTTTCAGATGCTGGCGTTTAATATTTTGTTCGGGGTGTTGTTTCTGGTGTACGTGGTTCAGCATGTCTCAATGCCGCAATTTGACGGCAATATCCTGACGCTGTTAGGCATGAGCGCCGGTACTTATGCCGGTTTTAAAATCCCGGAAAAACAAAATAAAAGCACGCCAGACAGCGACGACCCAAAACAAGGCTATACCGCTGCCACTTAAGCATTGAATGGACTGACGCAAAGCCGCACCAGAGACGTGATAAGGCGTAGCGGATTGATCTGCACCGACGTCTTGCGGGAGCAATTTTGCGCCAGCGCTGTTCAAACACCTCGTTAACAAAAAACGCCTGATTTTTCTCAGGCGTTTTTTTTCGATGTCGGCGCTTGATGTTGGCTCATTATGGTTTTTCCACTTCCGTCCGGATTTTTTCCAGATCGACCTGACGGATATACACAGGGATATTTTTCCACATGCTGTGATAGCCGTAACCGCCGTTGACCAGCTCATCGAGCGCCTGCTCTTTACTCCAGCCCTGATACAGCATCCGGTACATTGCCGTGATCAGGCCAGTGCGGTCGGCACCGTGCAGACAATGCAATAAAACCGGCCCCTGTTTCATCCCTGCCGTTATTGCGCGCAAGGCCAGAATGACCTCCCTGTCATCGATATCCCAGGTATGGATGCCGATGCGTTGAAGGCGAATGCCGCTTCCTGCCAGCAATTGGCTGTCGGAATGAAAAGCGCGCAGACTGACCACGGTTTTGATACCCAAGGATTGCAGCAAAGTCACATCGCCGGTTTGCAGACGTGCGCTGCGGTATAGCAGAGGCGTCACACGGTACAGATTGCCCGACACGGCGACTTGATTTGCCCACGATGCTGGACGCGGCACCGCGGTGGATTTGGTGGCTGTGGTGACTGTCTCTGCGCCGGTGCTGTTTGCCGCAAGCGCCATAGGTGCGCCGATACTACAGAGCAGAAGCGTGTAACTCAAGAGCTGGCGGCCAGAAGAACTGCGCAACAAGCGAGGGCGGCGCGTATTTATCATGCCGATGCTCCTGCGTCTGGTCTGCATGAATACCGCATCAGAACGCTGCCAGCGATTATCCCTATCCAGTAATCGACAGGTGCCACCCAAAGCCAGTGAATATGCCACGGCACATTCTGCGGTGTGAAGCGTGCCAGACCGTAGGCAGGATTCATGACGAACCACATGAAATCTTCGATGATCCAGAACGCGATGATGCAGGCGATGATGCGGCACTCCATTTTTAGCGTCCATCGCTGCGACAGGAAAAATGGAAAGTGGAAAAACAGGGCGATGAACGGAAACACCCAGGCGTGATAACCCGTCATGGCGCGACCGCCCCAGAAGATATCCAGCAGCCAGTGCTTTTCTATGCGCCAGGTTGGCAAATTGCCGCCCCAGCCGGACGCGCCTTCTATCTGTATTTCAACTTGTGCGAAAAATAGCGCCAGTAGTGCGACCCAGAACATGGTCAGGACAATCGATTTTGAGGAAGTTCGCATGTCTTCAGTTGGCCTTCAATTCATGATGTTTGCTTTGTTGCGCATTGGCAGACCGACGATGTTCAACACTTGTGCCGCCGCATGGGGGCGCCCTAATGCGTGTGCTTTGCTGCGCATGTCGGCCAGTTTTTCCGGGTGCGTCAGCAGGTAATGGACGCGATAGGCGAGACTGGCGTCGTCATAGGCTTTCAGGGCGACACCTTGCTCCAGCAGGAAATCGGCATTGCGTTCTTCTTGTCCGGGAATCGGGGAGTTGACGATCATCGGCAAGCCCATGGCCAGACATTCGGAGGTGGTCAGTCCGCCCGGTTTGGTGATAACCAGATCGGCGCAGGCCATTAAACGCTCCACCTGATCAGTGTAGCCTTGTGCCAGCAGGCGGTGCGGAAAGCGGCTGGCGAGATGCTGCAAGGCTTGCAGTGCTTTGGCATTATTGCCCGTGAGGACAATCAGCTGAAAATCCGCAGACAGGCTCAGCAAGCGTTCGGCCACGATATCGAGTCCGCCCAGGCCAGCGCCACCGCCCATCAATAAAAATGTGGTGCGCCCCGGGTCGAGCTGCCATTCCTTCGCGCAGACGGCGCGCTCTACAGGCTGGACAAAGACTGGCATGATAGGAATGCCGGTGACATGAATTTTGTCCGGCGCGATACCCTGATTGCGCATGCGTGAGGCGATTTCTTCATTCGCGGCAAAATAGCCGGCCATGCCTTCGTGTACCCACATCCGGTGCAGATCGAAATCCGTGACCTGCACCCAGACCGGGCATTGCAGGCGGTTTTTGCGTAGCAGGCGCGACAGTAATTCGGCGGGGAGAAAATGGGTGCAAATGATCGCATCCGGCGTGAATGCCGTGATAGCACTAAGCAGGGATTGCGCATTTAAACGCTCGATGCCGCGGCGCAGGCGCTCTATGGTGCTGTCGGCTTGCGCTGCATTGCTGGCGTGGTACAGATATCCCCAAAGTGTCGGCGCCTTGTTCACCAGCTTCAGATAGAAATCGGTATAGACCTTGCGAAACGCGCTGGTGACGAAATCCATGACATCCAGATGGCATACCTCTACGTCGTCGGCTTGTTCCATTGCCGTCATTCGCAACGCTTCTGCCGCACGCCTGTGGCCAGCGCCAGCAGAAACACTCAATAACAGGATTTTTTTCTTACTCATGGAGGGTATTGCTCTGTGTAAAAAAGGCAATGAGCATACCACGCCAAAGCGCAGGTGCTGGCGTACCGCTGGCTGACGGTGGGCGAAATGATTCGCTTGGCAGAACGGGCAGCCGATGCGGGCCGGTCGCCTGCGCGCCTGAGCAGGCGGCGCGAGCAACGCATGGAAATTTTTGATTATTTAATATACTGAGGTAGAGTATATTTTTATGTCGCAATCAATACGCGCGCTACGATGCCAATTTTTACCTATACTCCCCTATTTTTAGTGATAGGGGAAGTCGGTTGCTCGCCTTGTACAGCCACGTCGGGATGCGTATCCGGCTTACGGTTGCAGGCGGCTGATCGTCCAGCTGCCGTCGGCGGCACGCGTGTAGACGATGCGGTCATGCAGACGAGAGCTGCGGCCTTGCCAGAATTCCAGCTTGTCCGGCACTAGGCGATAACCGCCCCAATGCGCGGGGCGCGGCGGATGGTCACCGAATTCGGCAACGACCTCGGCCAGTTTTTTTTCCAGATCAGCACGATGAGCAATCGGCTGGCTCTGTTGTGATGCATTGGCGCTTTGGCGACTGCCGAGCGGGCGGCTATGGAAATAGCGGTCGTTTTCTTCGTCCGTGATTTTTTCTATGCGGCCTTCAATGCGGACCTGACGCTCCAGCGCGGTCCAGAAAAACAGCAGCGCCGCGTAAGGATGGCTTTCCATTTCCTGGCCTTTGGCGCTGTCATAATTGGTGAACCAGCAAAAACCGCGTTCATCGAATTCCTTGATCAGTACGATACGTGAAGTCGGCCGACCATCGGCATTGACTGTGGACAGGCTCATGGCGTTGGCTTCAGTGACATCGGCTTTCAGCGCCTGATCGAACCACAGGCCGAATTGCTGGATAGGATCAGCGTTGACATCGGTTTCGGACAGGCTCGCTTGTTGATAATCTTTGCGGAGATGGGCAATAGACATGATGTTCCTTCGTAGGTATTGAAATGAATTCAGGCGGAGATGCCGCGCCGCGCCTGCATGGCTGCGCCCAGCGTCTGCATCTGCGCATCGCTGAACAGACGTTTTGCCATAGGCGCAATCTGGGTTTCTTCGATCTGCATATGTTCGGCATACAGCGCAGCGAATTGCGCGATGGCATCGGCCGATAATTGTGCTGCTGTACCAGCGGCAATCGCGCTGAGTTGCTGCTCCAGCGCGGCCCATTGCATTGCCATCTGCTGATGCTGCGCCAGAATCGTCTTCAATAAGGTTTCGAGCAATGTGGCATCGGCACCGCTGGCGGTCGCACTCAGGGTCGGCAATAAGTCGATTTCTTCATCTTCGTGATGTAAGGGAGCCGCCTTGCTGAAATACCGCAACACCGCCTGCGCCGCTTGCTGTGCATCGGTGTCGGCACCGTGTTGCGGCAGATGTTGCAGCAACTTGTCCAGCGTGGCCAGCTGTTTCCGGATACGGTCATGGCAGTGCTTTAACACCGCCAGCGGCTGGTCGAATCCCGGCGCGCTGTCAAATAAAGAATTCACGGATACTCCTTCGGCGATGTCAAAAAATAGCCTGGCAAACCTGCTCCAGCGCTGCATGCCGATGACGATGTTGCAAGTCGCCAGCACAAGAACCGGAACAGCGCAGGGGAAGTGTTGTGTCAGTTTTAGCATTATGCAATACACGGGATCACGATGCTTGCGTCATATCAATGGCAGTCTTGTAAAATGGCGCCTGCTTTTATCCACGCCTTCATCATGCAACACGACACCGATATTGATTTTGACCGCCGTTTTGGCGGAATTGCCCGCCTGTACGGCGCCGCCGCTCTGGAACGCTTCAAGAACGCCCATGTCTGCGTCGTCGGCGTTGGTGGCGTCGGCTCCTGGGTCGTTGAAGCGCTGGCGCGCAGCGCTATCGGTCATATCACCATGATTGATCTCGACAACGTGGCTGAATCGAATATCAATCGCCAGATTCAGGCCAACAGCGATACGCTGGGCAAGGCCAAAGTAAGCGCGCTGGCAGAACGCATTGCGCTGATCAATCCGTATTGCCAGGTGCGCGAAGTCGAAGATTTCGTCACACCAGACAATCTTGACGACATGCTGGGCAAGCCCGGATTTGATTACGTCATTGACGCCATCGACAACGTCAAGGCCAAGACCGCACTGATCGCCTACTGCCGCCAACATGCCATACCGCTGATCACGATCGGTGCCGCTGGCGGGCAAACCGACCCCGGCAAGATCGAGATCCGTGATTTGTCGCGTACCGAGCAGGAACCCTTGCTGGCGCTGGTGCGCAAACGCCTGCGCCAGAATCACGGCTTCCCGCGCGGCACCAAAACTAAATTCGGCATTGATGCCGTGTTTTCCATGGAAGCCCTGAGCATGCCGGAAACCGCCGAAGCCTGCGCCGTCGGCGACAGCCAGGACAATGCCAGCACTGGCGTCACTGGTTTGAATTGCGCTGGTTTCGGCTCATCCATCGTCGTGACCGCTTCGTTCGGCCTCATGGCCGCAGCACAAGTCCTGCGCAAGCTGGCAGTTGCAGATTGAGACGCACTATTCTGCGATCGAAATAATGATTGATGCCATGTTTTGCAATGAAACATGGCTGTTTCTGATGCAGAAACAATGTTTAACAAATCCATCATGGGTGTGCAACACGGCGCCTTGTATTTCCGCAAATGAACTATTAGAGTCAATAAGGACAGACGCAAAACTGCGCCAGCGGCGTTATGGCTCCTTGCCGTACGACAAGGTACTGTCTTCGTCGCCATGCCTTGCTGGCACAATTTTGCGTCAGTCCTGACTGCGGTCGACGCAAAACTGCGCCAGCGGCGTTATGGCTCCTTGCCGTACGATAGGTACTGTCTTCGTCGCCATGCCTTGCTGGCACAATTTGCGTCAGTCCTGACAATTGGACAAGCGCATAGCTGGTCCAGCGGCGTTATGGTCATCGGCTTTTGACTTCCCCGCCTTTGTAGAGCGTTGCACTTCAAAACATTTCGTTTCATCGCACTTTCGCCGGAAAGGAGCAGGTCGCATCGAATGATTGACACTTTTTTCCTGCCACGTTTGTGATGCATTTTTGCGCGCTTTTGCGCATGAAAAATGCACCTGCCGTATTGCCAGAATTTTCTTGAAGTTTAATTGTGGGGAGTCGCCATGTTCAATGACATACGCATCAAGACCAAGCTCATCGTCGTCTTAAGCATTTTGTCCGCGTTGGTGCTGGTGGTTGGTGCATCGGGTTTTTATAGTCTTAACGCTAATAATAATTCGCTCAAGACGGTCTATGATGATCGCCTGGTGGCGCTGGGGCAGCTTGACACCGTGATTCGTTTAGTCGTGCGAAATGAGTTACTGGTTGCTAAAACGCTGAGCGATACACCAGAACAGATCGCCGTCAGCGTGGATGCGATCGAAGCGGGCAAAGTAAGGGCAGCCAAAGTCTGGGATGACTACATGGCCACCTATCTGACTCCTGACGAATCCGTCCTGGCCAAACAGTTTGCAGAGCGCCAGAAGAAGTTTCTCGACGAGGGATTAAATCCTACCCTGATTGCCCTGCGTAATAAGGATACCGAGCAGGCAACCAAATTGCTGCACGAAAAGCTGGAGCCCTTGTTCCAGCCTATGCGTGAATCCATGAATGCGCTGATTCAATTGCAGCTGGATGTCGGGAAGGCAGAATATGCGTCGTCTCAAAACTTTTTTAGCGAATTTCGCTTGCTGGCCGGGCTTGTGATTCTGGCTTCCATCGCCATTGCTGCTTTGATGGGCTATTGGTTAATACGCAGCATTGCCGGGCCGCTGAATTATGCCGTCCATATCGCACACGGCATTGCAGGCGGTGACCTGAGCCAGCGTATTGAGGTCAAGTCAAAAGACGAAGCGGGCGAATTGCTGCAAGCCTTGTCCGAGATGAATCAAAGCCTGATCAGCATCGTGCACGGCGTCCGAAGCAGCACCGAAACTATCGTGACAGCCTCCAACGAAATCGCTGCTGGTAATCTGGATTTGTCCGAGCGTACCGAAACCCAGGCCAGTTCACTGGAAGAAACCGCCTCGTCAATGGAGGAACTGACTTCGACAGTCAAACATAATGCTGACAACGCGAAACATGCAAATCAACTGGTGTCGGCGTCATCAGATTACGCCAGCAAGGGTGGTGTCGTGGTCGGACAGATGGTCAATACCATGGGGGCAATCAAAGACAGTTCGCGCAAAATCGTCGACATTATCGGCGTGATTGACGGTATTGCATTTCAGACCAATATTCTGGCACTGAATGCGGCCGTCGAAGCGGCACGTGCCGGCGAACAAGGGCGCGGGTTTGCCGTGGTAGCTTCGGAAGTCCGCAATCTCGCGCAGCGTTCGGCCAGCGCTGCAAAAGAAATCAAGCAATTGATCACGGATTCGGTGAGCAATGTGGATGCTGGTTCGGCGTTGGTCGATGAAACCGGATCAACCATGGATCAGATTGTCACTTCCGTGCATCAGGTGTCGGCCATCATCAGCGATATCGCCGCCGCAGGGAGCGAACAAAGCAGCGGTATAGAACAAGTCAATTTGGCGATTACGCAAATGGATCAGGTGACGCAGCACAATGCCGCACTGGTGGAAGAAGCCGCTGCTGCTGCGCAGAGTTTGCTGGAGCAGGCTGAAAAGCTGAATCAGGTCGTGGGTGTATTCAAGCTTGATTCTGCCGGGCATAGTGCGCGCCAGCAGGCAGCGGCCAATGCAGCGACTGGCCGCGATCCTGCGAATAAAAAAATGCTCAGGCTTAGTGCCTGAATCTGAGGTACCGATTTAATAAACCTCCGCTTGCGAACCGGTTTGCCCGCTGTGTGCCGATCCGGCTGTACGGTAGCGAAAGCCGGTTCTCAAGGCGTTTAATCCATTTTGAAATTGAATTCCAGCAAGGCCGTTTGCGGTTTGGAAATCGGTGCATATTTCCACTGCATGACCGCGGCGATGACTTCTTTATCAAAGTATTTGCCCGGCTTGGCTTTCAGGATATCCACTTGCGCGACTTTGCCGTCAGTGCCTACGTGTACGCGCGCATTCACAAATCCTTCGGTCACGCCGGAGCGGATAGCGGATTTTGGAAAACTTGGTTTAACGCTGGATAACACTTTCAAAACAATATTTTCGGGCGGTGGTACCGGTGCAGCAGCAGGCTTGGACAATGCCGCCACGCTGGCTACCGCTGGTGCAGGTGCGGGCGCGGCAGCCGCAACGACTGGCTTGGCAGCCACGGGCGCCGTCGTGGCCGATGCGGACGCCTTGCTGGCTTCGCGATACAAGGCCGCGGCCTTGGCTGCCTGGGCCCGCGATTCCTGTGCCAGTTTCGCTTCTTTTGCTTCCTTGGCCTCGCGTGCTTCTTTCGCCTCTTTGGCTTCTTTTGCCAGTTTTTCTTCTTTAGCGATCTGAGCCGGTGTCTTGGTGGAGGCCATATCCATCCACTTGGTGACGTCGGCGGTTTCTTCTGTATGTTTTACCGGATTTTTAACCAGCCCCGTCGGCATGGGGGCATGATGTTCGGGGGCCGATGTTTCACTGGCTGAGGCATCTGGTTCTGGTGCTTTTTGGCATGCTGTCACCAGACTCATGAGGCTGAGAATGCTGACCATGCGCAGTTTGCGGAAATCACCGTGTTTTTCTGTACGGGGGGCTACCTTATTCATATCGCTCCATATCAAAATCGCTTTTTTGTAAAAAGCATGATTTGTGTTCCGACGAGACGCTACTATTTAGTGCATGTAGTGCAGCACTGGATTGCCGAAAAACATTCCGCCAACACTTCTTCGTCGCCGATAGATGTAACTAAATGTTATAAAAAATAAGCGGCTATGCTGCCACGGATAGGGCTACTTAGCAATAATCTATTCGGAAAACACCTGCTCTCATTGCTGGAAAAACGCGTGCAAAGCGTGACCCGGAATCATGCGCATATAGATATGCAGGAAGTATGCCAGCAATATTTTAAGGGGGGCGATGAAGGTCGTTGCGGGTGGTGAACAGCCGTTTAACAGCGAATTCGCGCGCAGAGAAAATTGCCGTGGCACCGGATAAAACGGCAATTATCCGGTGCCAGCGAAGCGCTTCAGGATTTGCCGAACACTTCGTTCAATTGTTGCGTGACGCGGATAAACGTCGTGCGTTTGGTCAGTTCTTTGAGCTTATGTGCGCCGACATAAGTACAGGCCGAACGCACGCCGCCCAAAATGTCCTGCAGGCTGTTTTCCACCGGACCACGATACGGAATCAGGACTTCCTTGCCTTCTGATGCGCGATATTTGGCGACGCCACCGGCATATTTATCCATCGCGGCGCGGCTGCTCATGCCATAAAACCGCTTGAATTGCTGACCGTCTCTTTCGATCAGGTCACCAGCGCATTCGTCATGACCAGCCAGCATGCCACCCAGCATGATGAAATCAGCGCCGCCACCAAAGGCCTTGGCCAGATCGCCGGGCACAACACAGCCGCCGTCGGCGCAAATTTGTCCACCGAGGCCGTGGGCAGCGTCAGCGCACTCGATGATGGCCGACAATTGCGGATACCCGACACCAGTCATCTTGCGCGTTGTGCAGACCGAACCCGGGCCGATACCGACTTTGACGATATCGGCTCCCGCCAGTATCAGTTCTTCCGTAATATCGCCGGTCACCACGTTGCCGGCCATGATGGTCAGATGCGGATACGTTGTGCGGACCTTTTTGACAAAATTGATGAATCCTTCGGTATAGCCATTCGCCACGTCGATGCAGACATATTCAATGGCATTTTGCGCGCGCGCCATGACAGACGAGAATTTTTCAAAATCCGATTGCGTAATGCCCATGGAGTAAAACGCCGTCGATTTTTTCTGCAATGCTGAAAAATAATTGACCAGCGCCTCTTCGTCATAGTGCTTATGCAAGGCGACCGAAAGCTGATGTGCTTCCAGTGCTGCGGCCATTTCCATGGTGCCGACGGAATCCATGTTGGCGCCTATGATCGGTACACCGTGATAAGTTTTACGTGAGTGATGAAAAACAAATTCCCGACTCAGATCCACCTGGGAGCGGGAGGTAAGCGTGGAACGCTTTGGGCGGATCAGGACATCCTTAAAATCCAGCCTGAGGGTTTCTTCAATATGCATGACGACTCCGGTATGCGCCTGGCGGGCGCGGGAAGGAACAATCGGGCAAAAGCGTACCCGGTCGTTGAGCCGTACTTGAGTATAGTTCATCCCCGGCGGGCTGCAGGCGTTGAATTCCGAATGCCGACTATCACTCTGACGATATGACGATTTCCCATCAAAACGAAACCAGTTTCTGGTTTGCCGCAGATCAAGTAATTGCTAAAAGGGCGTACTGCCAAGCATAGAAAACCTGCGGACAGGCTGGTTTGCTGGCTAAAATGAATATCTGCTTCTGTCGCAAAACGGAGAAGCCGCAAATGTGTTCGTCACAACTTTATTCGTCATGGCTAAAAAATTTCCGATTCACCCGCAGCATCCGGAGCGTCTTTGCTGGGGGTGCGACAAGTATTGCCCGGTCGATGCGCTGGCTTGCGGGAATGGCAGCGAGCGCACACAGCATCCGGTGGAGTTATTTGGCGACGACTGGATGCAATGGGGAGCGCCTGACAATGCAGACGAGGGGACTCAGTCTGGTGTTGCCGACCAAAGTCCATTGGCAATACCAGGCAGCTAGTCGTGTTACGAATGACAGCTGGCGCTGCCTTTGTCGGTAAATTGTTGTCCCGGTACTGGCAGGAATTCCCAATCATAGGATTTTTCATGCAAGCTTAGTTTCAACACGCCATTGGTGGAGTTGTCGCGAATTTCTGTTGTGTCTTTCGGTAAAAACATGGGCGTGAGTTTTGCACCGCCAGTGCCGACGACAAAATTGCGTATGCCGTTTTTTTCATCCTTGTCGCCGCTGGCATTCATTGGCGTAAATCGTTCATAGTCATGATCGTGACCGGATAAGACGATATCGGCTTTGTGCGCAGACAGTAATTTCCAGGCGTCGTGCATGAAGGCATTATTGCCATGACCGCCGGAGCTGTAGGCCGGATGATGCCAGAACGCCAGTATGCAAGGACGCTTGCTGTCGGTTTCCAGCGTCGTTTTCAGCCATGCCAATTGGGTTTGCATCTCGGTCTGGCTCAGATTGCTGTTGAGCGCAATCAGCAACCAGTTGCCCAAAGTCTTGCTGTAGTAGCCGCGCCGTTCCGGTCCGGCCAGGTCGCCGAAATAATTGTAGTAACCAAGCGCTTTCGGCATGGCGTAATC